>JAEXXY010000361.1 GCA_023451855.1 Actinomycetes bacterium | reverse complement strand
GTCGTGTCGTCCCTCCCGGCGTCAGTCGGCGCTTCGAGCCGCGAGGTACAGAGGCAGGAACACGACGACGACCACGAGGCACAGCGCCGCCCACACCTCCGGCCGGTCGACGGTCACGCCCAGAACGGTCATGGTGACCGGTCGGCCCCGCTTCACGCGTGAGCGTGCATCCCTCAGCACCCAGACGCCGGCCACCGCAACGATAAGCACCAGCGCGAGCCCGCCCGCTGCAGAGTGACTCACACAGCCAGTATCACCGGAACCCGGGGCCCAGAAACCATGCACCGGAGGCGCCGCGACAGCGGTGGGACACCCGGCTTCGACTGACGCTGCGGCGGCCGGGTGTGGACCCGCGCGGCCAGTGGTCGTGGCCGAGACCGCCCCCTTGGCCGCGCGCGATGAACATGCTGAGGTCCCACATCGTGCAGGCAGGGCACGTCTGGCTGCTAGCGTCGTTCCTGGCTGCCGTTCCCGTCGACCAGTTCGGACTGGGTACAGCGCGTCGGCGCGAGGTTTCGCGTGCGGCGCCTGGTTCTGACACATCGGCATCCTGAGGTCTCCACACGGGAGATCTCGCTGACCAGAAGAGGCAACACCAGTGGCAACAGGCACCGTGAAGTGGTTCAACAGCGAAAAGGGCTTCGGCTTCATCGAGCAGGACGGCGGCGGCGCCGATGTCTTCGTTCACTACTCGGCCATCGAGAGCGGCGGCTACCGCGAGCTCCAGGAAGGCCAGAAGGTCGAGTTCGAGGTGACGCAGGGTCCGAAGGGCCCCCAGGCCGAGAAGGTCAAGGGCATCTGAACCCCGAAGGCCCAGGGCCACTCCGGTCCTCAGCGAATCCCCCGATCAGACGGTCGGGGGATTCGCCGTTTTCTGCCCCGGACTGAGGACTCGCCAGGCGACCGTGCCCGCTCCCGTGCCCGCACCCGTGGCCCGGACGAGGGTGCACCACGTCGAAGCTCTTGTCCGCGTCCGCGTGCCGGTGGACTCTGTGGTTATGGATGTATCGGTCGAGGTGCCGGCGCAGACTCCACCCGACGGGCACGGGAAGACCGTGCCGATCGCCGACTACGGGTTCCTGTCCGACGGTGAGGTGACAGCGCTCGTCGCGCCGGGCGGTGACATCGACTGGATGTGCCTGCCGCGGCTGGATTCCCCGAGCATCTTCGGGGCCATTCTCGGGCGGCACGCGGGCCGGTTCCGGCTCGGACCGTCGGACGTCAGCGTGCCGACGGCGCGGCGGTACCTGCCGGGCACCAACGTGCTCGAGACGAGCTGGGGGACGCCGACCGGGTGGATCATCGTGCGCGACGTCCTGCTCATCGGGCCGTGGCACCACGACGACGGGGTGTCGGCGAAGCACCACCGCACGCCGATGGACTACGACGCGGAGCACACCCTGCTCCGGACCGTGCGCTGCGTGTCGGGCGAGGTGCAGACGGTGATGGCGTGCGAGCCCGTCCTCGACTACGGGCGGCAACCGATCCGGTGGGAGTACGGGGAGGCCGGCTACCACGAGGGATGGGCGAACGCCGACGGCCCGGGAGAGACGCTGCGGCTCACCACGGACTTCCGGCTGGGGTTCGAGGGCGGTCAGGCCGGCGCCCGGACGCTGCTGAAGGCGGGCGATGAACGGTTCGTCGCCCTGGCATGGGGTGCGGTCCCGCCCCCGATGACGAGCGCGCAGGCGCACGACCGTCTGGAGTGGACGGCGCACCACTGGCAGCACTGGCTCGGACGGGGACGGTTTCCCGACCACCCGTGGCGCACCTACCTGCAGCGAAGTGCCCTCACCCTCAAAGGACTGACCTACAGCCCCACCGGCGCGATCGCTGCAGCGGCAACGACGTCGCTGCCGGAAACCATTGGTGGACAGCGGAACTACGACTACCGGTACACCTGGATCCGGGATGCGACGTTCGCCCTCTGGGGCCTCTACTCCCTCGGGTTCGACTGGGAGGCCGTGGACTTCTTCTCGTTCATCGCCGACGTGGCCGAGCGCGACGACGACCTACAGATCATGTACGGCATCGGCGGAGAGCGTGACCTGCCGGAGTCGACGCTGGACCACCTTCCGGGGTACGCCGGGTCGCGGCCGGTGCGCGTTGGCAACGCGGCGCACTGCCAGGTGCAACACGACGTGTGGGGCGCCCTGCTCGACTCGGTGTACCTGCACTCGAAGGTGGCCGACCACCTCGACGGGCGTATCTGGCCGATCCTGGGAAAGCAGGTGGAAGCAGCGCTCAAGCACTGGCGTGAGCCGGACGCCGGCATCTGGGAGGTGCGTGGGGACCTCAAGCACTTCACGTCCTCGAAGATCATGTGCTGGGTCGCCGTCGACCGTGGCGCACGCCTGGCGTCGATGATCGGCCACGAGTCGCAGGCGGCCGAGTGGCAGATGGCCGCCGAGGAGATCAAGGAGGACATCCTCACCCACGGTGTCGACGCGCGCGGGGTGCTCGTGCAGCACTACGACACGGACGCCTTGGACGCGTCGCTGCTGCTCGCGCCGCTGGTGCGGTTCCTGCCGGCCGACGACCCGCGGATCAAGGCGACCGTGCTGGCGATCGCGGACGAGCTCACCGTCGACGGGCTGGTGCTGCGGTACCGCGTCGAGGAGACCGACGACGGCTTCAAGGGTGAGGAGGGCACGTTCACGATCTGCTCGTTCTGGCTCGTCTCGGCGCTGACGGAGATCGGCGAGACCCAGCGGGCACACGAGCTGTGCGCGAAGCTGCTCTCGTTCGCGGGCCCGCTCGAGCTGTACGGCGAGGAGATCGACCCGCACACCGGACGCCACCTCGGCAACTTCCCCCAGGCGTTCACCCACCTGGCACTGATCAACGCGGTGATGCACGTGATCGCCACGGAGGAGACGCCGGACCAGGACATGTGAGCCTCGATGCCTCAGGACGCTGCTCGCAACGCTGCTGTCATGGCTGGGCGAACTCCATGACGACCTTGATGTCGTCGGGCTCGCCGGCAAGGGCACCTCGGACATCGGCGGGCTGTACGCGGCGGGTGACGAGCTGCTCGAGCCAGGCGCGGTCAGCGCGAGCCAGCACCCTGGCGGCTCGGTAGTAGTGCCGACGGTTGGCGTTGACCGAGCCGAACACCACCAGGTTCTTGAGCACCGCGTCCTTGGCGAGCAGTGCGGCCGTCTCCGCCGTGCGGTCCGAAGGCGACCCGATGCCGGTGAGGCACACGATGCCGCCCGGGGCCACGGCGTCGGCAGCCTGGACGATGAGGGGGACGACGCCGGTGCACTCGATGACGATGTCGGGCTGCAGTCCCAGCTCGGCCACCGAACCCACGTGGTAGACCGCGCCCAGCTGCTCGACCAGCCCGGGTTTCGGGCCGGTCGTGACCCGGTCGAGCACGTGCACCTCCCTGCCCAGCTGCACGCCGATCAGGGCGGCCAGCAGCCCGATCGGGCCTGCTCCGATGATCAGCACGACCTGGGGATCCCAGAAGGTGCGCTGGCCGATCGACAGGATGTGCTGCCACGCCTTGGTCACGACCGTGGCCGGTTCGAGGAGCACCCCCAGGGTGCCGAGCCGTGTGTCGACCCGGACCAGGTACTCCGGCTCGCTCCTCCAGCGCTCGGCCATGAAGCCGTGGGCCTGCTTGATGCCGCGTTCGGTGTAGAGGCCGTTGGAGCACATGTCCCATTCGCCGACGGCACAGCTCGGGCAGGGCATCGGGTCGGGACGCCGGACGATGCCCACGACGTGCTCGCCGACGGCCAGTCGCGTCGGGCCCGGGTCCAGCACCCTGCCCAGGGACTCGTGCCCGAGGATCAGCCGCTCCTCACCCGGTGGCGCCCACCCGTACGTGCCGTTGGCGATCTCCGCGTCGGTCCCGCACACACCCACCGCCAGCGCCTCGACGAGCACGGGTCCGGCGTCAGCCGCCGGGTCCGGCACGTCCTCCACGGCGGCGGAACCCGCTGCGCCCGGAGTCACCGTCACCGCCTGCATGACCAGCCCCTCTCACCGCCAGGCAGCGCGCACCGCGACGCGGGCTGCTGCGCCTCGAACCGACTCGGGTCAGACGACGTCGGCGCGCCGGGCAACCCGCCTCAAGGCGACACCGGTGAGGATGAACCCGACGCCCAGCGCCGCGGCCATGAGCGCCACACCGAAGGCGACGACGGACGTGAAGAGCGAGGCCCGCAGGAACGAGGCGGTCATCACCGTCGAGCGCTTCGGGTCCTGTTGGTCGAGCTCGGCGTAGGTCTTCCCGCCGGACGCCTCCATCGCGTGTTTCTGGATGACCTCCGCCTCGGCGTAGGCCTCCCAGGGGGTGTCCACGGTCGCGCCCGCGAAGCGGGCCGCGTCCTCCGAGACCGTGATCTTCTCGGCGCCGAGCTCGTTGCCGACCGCGACCCAGGTCGCCACGCCGGCAACGGCGAGGATCGCGCCGAAGACGACCAGGAGCAGGCCGATGACGGCCACGCCCCGCAGGCCGCGTCTCTCGGTGCTCCCGCCTGCTGTTCGCACGGTGTTCGTCATCTCACAGCCTCCTGAGCTCGGTGCACTGCATGGACCCGTCCGCTGCCGCCGGCACGGCGACGCATCTCAAACTAGGTCTCCCGTCACCCTCGCCACATGACACTTTTGGGATGATCCGAGGCCTGGTCACGTCGTCTCAGGACGGGAATCGTGACCGGGCAGCGCGGTCGAGTGCACCGTCGAGGGTGATGGCTGCGCCGATGAGGGCCAGGTGGGTGAAGGCCTGCGGGAAGTTGCCGATCTGCTCCCCGGTCAGCGCGATCTCCTCCGAGTACAGCCCGAGGTGGTTGGCGTAGGTCAGCATCTTCTCGAAGGTCACCAGGGCCTTGTCGAGCTGCCCCGCTCGCGCCAGGGCGTCGACGTAGGCGAAGGTGCACAGCGAGAAGGTGCCCTCCGACCCCCGCAGTCCGTCGGGAGATGCGGCGGGGTCGTAGCGGTAGACCAGGCTGTCGGTCACGAGCTCGTCGTCCATGGCCGCGAGGGTGGAGGTCCAGCGCGGGTCGGTGGGGGCGATGAAGCCGGCCGATGACATGCGCAGCAGGGAGGAGTCGAGGACGTCGGTGTCGTAGTGCTGCACGAAGGCCTGTCGCCGTTCGTGCCAGCCGCGTTCCATGACCTGCCGGTAGATGGCGTCTCGCTCGGCGCGCCACCGCTCCAAGGGTGCCGGGCGACCGTTGTCGGCAGCCAGGCGGAGGCCGCGGTCGAGGGCGACCCAGGACATGACGCGTCCGTACGTGAAGTTCTTCCGTCCGCCCCGCGTCTCCCAGATACCCTCCTCCGGCTGGTCCCAGTGCTCGGCCAGCCAGTCGAGCAGGTCGCAGATGCCCAGCCAGCCGTCGTGGCTCGCCTCGAGGCCGCGCCGGTCGCCGACCCAGATGCTGTCCATGGCCTCGCCGTAGATGTCGAGCTGGAGCTGGCCTGCGGCGCCGTTGCCGATTCGCACCGGCGCGCTGCCCCGGTACCCCTCCCAGTGCTCGAGCACCTCCTCCTCCAGGTCGCTGGACCCGTCGACGCGGTACATGATGTTGAGCGGCCCGGTGCCCTCGTCGCGCTTCTCGTCGATGCGGGCGCGCAGCCACCGCCCGAGGGCGGCCGCCTCCTCCGTGAAGCCCAGTCCCAGCAACGAGTAGACCGAGAACGACGCGTCACGGACCCACGTGTAGCGGTAGTCCCAGTTGCGTTCGCCACCGATCTGCTCGGGCAGTGCCGCGGTCGGGGCGGCGACGAGGCCACCGCTGGGGGCGTACGTCATGAGCTTGAGCGTGATGGCGGAGCGGTGCACGATCTCGCGCCAGCGCCCCGCGTACGGGGACTGGGACAGCCAGCTGCGCCAGAACCGCACGGTCTCGTCGAACAGCTCCCAGGCCTCGGCGACCCGTACCGCGCGGGTCGGCCCGCCGCTGCCTGCCACCAGGACGATGCCACGCATCTGGCCCGCCGTCAGCGACAGCTCGGCCCGCACGTTCCCGTCCTCGGTCACCCCTCCGACGCCGAGGCGCGGGTCGTCGGGCTCGCGCACGAAGTCGACACGCATCGCCGTCCGAGCGCCCTGGAACACCACGCCGTCCTCGGACAGGTGCACCTCGTGCGGCTCGCGGCCGTAGTCGAAGCGCGGCGCGATCTCGATGGAGAAGGTCATCTCCCCGCGGACGCAGCGGACCATGCGCACGATCCGGTGCTCGGCGGCCTCCGTCGACCCCGCGACGGGCATGAAGTCGACGACCTCCCCGACGCCTGCCTCGGTGAGGAACCGGGTCACGAGGACGGCGGTCTCGGGGAAGTAGAGCTGCTTGCGGGTGAAGACGTCGGCCTTCGCGGTGATGCTGCACCGGCCGCCGCGCTCGTGGTCGAGCAGGGAACCGAAGATGCTCGGGGAGTCGAACCTCGGGGCGCAGAACCAGTCGATCGCGCCGTCGGTGGAGACGAGGGCGGAGGTATGGAGGTCACCGATGAGGCCGTGGTCGGCGATGAGCGGGTAACCGGACAAGGGGTTCTCCTTCCGGGGCGAGGCCAGCTCCACGCTCGCCCGGGGGACCCGCGGTGGGCATCACCCCGCCGGGGTGATCTGCCCGTGGCGCCCCTTGCGCGCCGGTGCAGATGCTGAGGGTGGGCCATCGGCCGTGGCCGGTGACCCACCCTCGTTGCGCGTCAGTGGTGCTCAGCTGCGGGGGTCGTAGCCGCCCTCGGTGTTGATCACCTGCGTCGTGCCACCGTCCGGGCGGTCGTGGTAGAAGTCGTCGTTGGCGTGAGCCTCCGCCGCAGCCGGGACGGTCTGTCCGACCTGGCCGGACTGTCCGACCTGACCGGACTCACCGGCCTGGCCGTTGCCGTCGAAGCGGTCCTGGGCGGCGCGGGACTGCTCAGGGACGCTCGGGGCCCGCCGCACCTGCTCGCGGATGCGGACGGACTCCTGCGACATGCGCTCGAGGTACTCCTCCCAGCGCGACTGCATCGGGCGGACCAGGCCGCCGCCGACCCCGACGATGAGGATGCCCGCGACCGTGGCCAGCACGGCGATGAGGACGGGCGTGGTGACGGTCGTGGCGATGCCGACCTGGTTCAGGGCCGCGATGATGCCCAGGCCGAGGATGAAGATGCTGGCGATGTTGGCCAGGGCCCGGCCGTAGGACAGCCCGCCGAGGGTGTTGGAGATCAGCTCGCGCACCGCCGCGGCGATCGCGGCGGCCACGACGACGATGATGATCGCCACGATGGCCTTGGGCAGGAAGGCGATGACGGCGGTGATGAGGGTGCTGATCGGGTTCGGCCCGAACACGCCGAACGCGAGCTGCAGCACGAACAGCAGCAGCGCGTAGTACACGAGCCTGCCGACGATCGTCGACGCGTCGTACTGGCTTCGCGCCAGGGCCTTCTTGATGCCGCCGCGCTCGACCGCTCGGTCGAAACCGACGCGTTCGAGGACCTTGTCGACGACCTTGCCGACCGCCTTGGCGATGAACCAGCCGACGATCAGGATCACCAGGAAGGCGATGAACTTCGGTACGAACAGCACCACGGAATGCCACATGTCCGACCATGTCGAACTCAGGTTGTTCACGGTTGTACTCCCTTGCGTCGCATACGGAACGAAAGGGCCCTACCCATCGGGGCGGAAAGTACTCGATCGAGAGGTCGGCCGGCCGCGCACCGGCTCGGAACGGCGCTCAGGCGTGGCCGCTGAGCTGAGCCAACCGTTCTGCGAGGGCGTCGACCATGGCCGAGGCGCGCTTGTCGGAGATCGGCGCCTTGCGGTCGCCGCCCTGGCTCGAGACGGCGAGCACGTCGACGGACAGCTTCGCGCCGCCGGCCAGCGCCCGCAACGCGTCGATCTTGGCGGCGAAGGGCGAGCCGCTGCCGGGCGAGTAGTAGCGCACGACCTCGTCGACGTCGTCGGGGTAGAGGTCGGTCTTCGTCACGGCGATGACGAGCCAGATCGGCTTGTTGCGGCGCACGGCCATCGACGCGATCCGGTGCGAGGTGATCGTCCAGTCCTCGAGCTCGGCGGCGAGCTGCTCCTCGCGGGTGGCGGTGGCCGCCCCGGTCGTGCCCGCGGCGCGTCGGGGCGTGGCGTGGCCGTTGGCGACGACGTGGATGACGCCGTCGACCGGCTCGTCGTGGAAGACCTCGTCGAGCGCCCCGAGGCGCGTGGCCGCGTTGTCGCCGGGCACGACGAGGAACCGGAAGCCGTGCAGCTTCGCCCCTCGACGCGTCCGACGCTCCATGACCGCTGACCCCACCTCGGCGAGGGCGTCGTCGGTGGCGCGTCGCGCCAGCCGGTCGACGAGCTGGCTCTTGCCGACGCCGGTCATGCCGGTGACGGCCACCATCGGGTAGCGGTCGCGCAGGAGGCGGCCCAGCTTCTCGGGAGCGGAGGCCAACGCGGTCAGCAGGCCACCGGCGACGGTCGCGCCCAGGGCGGTGCGGCTCGTCGGCGGCAGGATCGTCCGGATCCGTGATGAGGTCTGGGACACGGTGCCTCCTCGGCATGCTGGTTCAGGTGCCAGTTGGCCTCACGAGCCTACGGTCCTCCGGCCGTCGTGCGCACCGCGGTGCGGCCGGGACCTCAGCCGGCGGCCTCGACCGGGGCGGCGAGGCGTCCACGCAGGCTGCGGCCCACGGACGAGCCCACGAGCAGGCCCAGGGCGATCGCGATGGCCACGCCGAGCAGGCCGAGGGCGACGTCGGTGGCGGACTCGCGACCGGCTGCGAGCTCGGTGACGCCGACGAGCCCGAGGCTGCCGGGTACGAGCAGCCAGAAGGCGGGCAGGAAGAGCACGAGGCGGGGCAGCAGCGGCCGGCGCAGCTCGACGATGCTCGCTCCGAGGCTCGCGGCGATGGCGCCGAAGAAGCCGCCGAGCGCGACCGAGCCGAGCTCCTGCCCGGCGACCTGCGCACCGAACGCGAGGCTCAGCACGAGCAGCACCCAGCCCTGGAGGCGCAGCGGCACGCCCTCCATGAGGCAGATGCTCGCGCCGACGAGCAGCAGCCCGACGGGCGCTCCGGCCCAGCCGATCTCGTCGACGCGGAGGTTGACGAGCGTCGGGGTGGGCACGCGCAGCAGGGAGGTGGCCATGAGCAGGCCGAGGGCGAACAGGCCGAGCTGCGCCAGCCCGTAGGTGAGCCGGGCCGAGCCGGCCTGCATGTGCCCGGCGGCGAGCTCGGACATGCCGTTGACGACGAGCGCGCCGGGGAGCAGTACGGCCAGCGGTGGGAGGACGGTGCGCAGCGGGCCCTCGAGCAGGCCGGCGTTCGCGGCCCCGAAGACGGCGAGCGACACGGCGAAGGCGGCCAGGGTCGGCAGCAGCGCCCGGACCACCTCGTAGCGCTTGGCGAGCTGGACGAGCGCCAGCACGATGAGCGCGCCGACCGCCGCGGCGGCGACGTTGGCCCAACCGGGCTGGAGGATGAGCGCGATGCCGACGGCGAGCACGGGCCAGGCCAGCGCGACCAGCCACCGCGGCTGCTGGACGGGACGCGTCGCCGTCGCCGCGAGCTCTTCGCGGGCGCCGGCGATGGTCAGCTCGCCGTGGAGGAGCTGGTGGCGGATGAGTCGCACGCTCGCCGCCTGGTGCAGCCGAAGTCCGGCGGTCGCCGAGCGGTAGGTGGCGGGGCCGCCCGGGGTGAGGGCGAGCATCAGGCCGGTGGGTCCGACCGCCGACTGCACCTCGGGGTAGCCGAGCCGGGCGCTGACCTCGGCGAGCTCCTCCTCGATCTCCTGCACGGGCTGGCCCGTCGCGATCAGGGCGGTGCCGAGCTCGGCGAGCAGGGCCCGGGTCTCGGTCTCGGGGTCCCCGCTCTCGTGCTCGGCGCCCGAGTGGTCGGAGCCTGAGTGGTCGGAGCCTGAGGGGGCCGGATGCGGGTGGGCTGCACCAAGCTGGTGTGCCGCCGCAGGTCCCTCCATGGCGGCCATCATGTCAAAGCGGTGGCGGGGGGCGCCGGGCGTCGTCGCGCGAGTGGTCTCGTCCCTGGTGTGCGACGGCACGGGTGGTTGGATCGCGTCATGCGCATCTTCTTCACCGGGGGCAGCGGCAAGGCCGGCAAGCACGTCGCACCGTTCCTCGCCGAGCAGGGCCACCAGGTCACCAACGCCGACCTCGTGCCCTTGAGGCACCCCGGCGTCGACGACCTCCGGGTCGACCTGACCGACGCCGGTGAGACGTACTCGGCGCTCGCCGGGTTGGCGCGTTTCGACGAGCTGGAGCTGGCGGCCACGCCGACCTATGACGCCGTCGTGCACTTCGCGGCGGTTCCGGCGATCCTGCTCACCTCGGACGCCAGGACGTACGCGACGAACGTGCTCAGCACCTACAATGTGCTCGAGGCGGCGACCCGGCTGGGCATCCGCAAGGTGGTCTTCGCGTCGTCGGAGACGACCTACGGCATCTGCTTCGCCCAGGGCGAGCGGCGGCCGCTCTACGTCCCCGTCGACGAGGAGCACCCGACGGTTCCGGAGGACTCGTACGCGATGTCGAAGGTCGCGAACGAGGTGACGGCGCGCTCGTTCCAGGCCCGCACCGGGGCCGACATCTACGGGCTTCGGATCAACAACGTCATCGAGCCGCACGAGTACGCCGAGATGTTCCCGCCGTTCCTGCAGGACCCAACGCTGCGGCGACGCAACGTCTTCGCCTACATCGACACCCGCGACCTCGGCCAGATGGTGCAGCGCTGCCTTGAGGTCGACGGGCTCGGCTACGAGGTCTTCAACGTCGCCAACGCCGACATGTCCGTGGCCGCGACGACCGACGAGGTGCGCGAACGCTTCTACGCCGGGGTGGAGCTGCGTCGGCCGATAGGGCGCAACGAGACGTTCTACTCCATCGACAAGGCCCGAGACCTGCTCGGCTACTCGCCCGAGCACTCTTGGCGCGAGGTCCTGCCGGACCCCCGGCAGGACGTCTGAGCGCAGGTCGCGGAGCAGCCCCGGAGGGGCGAGAGCCTCCGGCCGATCTGGGTGCGACCCGGCCTGTCGAGCGCGGAGAAGCCGAGCCGGTCGGGTCAGGCTCGGTCGCGTAGGGCGAGCCGGCGTCGCCGCAGCTCGTCCCTGATCGCGAGCTCGCGAGCAGATGCTCCGTCCGCGGTCGCGTCGGCGTCGCGGCCGTGCGTGCCGTCGGACACGTGGGCCGTTTCGGTCAGGTCGTCTTCAAGGGCGGCGAGCTCGAGGACGAGCTCACGGATGCTCATCGATCCAAGCGCCCTCTGGTCGGCCGGGGGCTTCTGGACGGTGATGGTCATCGTCGACGTCTCCTTCGAGGAGTTGGCGGTCGGTGAAATGGCCTGCTGGCCGGGGACTTCGGCTACTACTGGGAGTCGCCCAGGTCGGGTGGGTAGTCCTCGTCGTCACGTGCGGTGGCCGGGACCGGGAGCTGCTGTTCCAGCCAGTCCGCCTCGTCGACGAGTCCGGCCGGCCCGGTCGCCTTGGGATCCCCCACCCAGGTGTAGGCGCCCCGAGCCGGCGCAGAGTCCTCCGTCGGGTCGTCCGTGGGGTCGGCCGCTGCATCGACGGGGGTGAGCTGTTCGAGCCGGTCGGACTCGGGGACCGGGTCGGTGGCATCGACGAGGTGGGGGTCCGTGACGTGCTCGATGTGGTCGGCGCGTCGGATCCGATTGGCAGTCATGGCTTTTCCTCCTTCTCGGTCTGCGTCTCGTACTCCGAGCGGAGCTGGGTGTTCTCGTCCTGCAGGGGGATCACCATGGCGATCCCGGCGAGGTTGAGCCCGGCGTCGAGCAGGTCGCCGATGCGCCGGAGCCGGTCGATGTCGTCGGCGCTGTACCGGCGGGTGCCCCCGGCGGTGCGTTCCGGCGTCAGCAGCCCGCGCGCCTCGTAGGCGCGCAGGTTCTGCACCCCGGTGCCCGCGAGCTCCGCGGCGACCGAGATCCCGTACACACCGCGGGCCGGGTCCGGTGCTGCAGCACCCATGACATCCACGACCTGACGTCCTTTCGCCGAACTCCTCTGACATCACCTCTTGCATCAGCATCCCACGGGTGCTATATCAAATCTATAGCGCACACCACAGATCCTCCTCGGGTCTGTGGCCCACACGGAGCATCCGAGAGAACAGGAGTGATGGAGGTGGACACGATGCTGATGCGCACCGACCCGTTCCGTGATCTGGACCGGCTCACCCAGCAGGTCTTCGGCAGCAACGGCACCCTCGCCCGGCCATCGGTGATGCCGATGGACGCCTGGCGCGACGGCGACACCTTCCATGTCGAGTTCGACCTGCCCGGGGTCAACCCGGACTCGATCGACCTCGATGTCGAACGCAACGTCGTCACGGTCAAGGCCGAACGCCCGGCCCGCGCCAGCGACGCCGAGCTGATCGCGGCCGAGCGACCGCGCGGGATCTTCAGCCGCCAGCTGATCCTCGGCGACAACCTGGACACCGAGAAGATCAGCGCCAGCTACGACGCTGGTGTCCTGACCCTGCAGATCCCGGTGGCCGAGCAGGCCAAGCCGCGCAAGATCGCCGTGGCGACCAAGGGCGAGGACCGCCGGGCCATCAACGCCTGACCCGGTGACCCAGAGGACCGGTCATGCCCACCGCACCCCTCACCGGTGACCGCGCCGCGCCGACGGTCGACGAGCAGTTCTACGACCTGATCTGCGCTGACGCCGACCTGGTCGCCGCCGAGTTCGACGCGATCATCGCCGCAGAATGGCCCGACCCGCCGACCCGACCGCCCCGACGTCGCCACGCCGGCGGGCATCGAGGCGGCGGCCGAGCCCGCCGAGCAGCCACCGGTTCGCCCGGCCTCGGCTCGCCAGCACGGGACGGCGACATCGACCGCTCGGCGCGGGAGCGCGGACCCCCGCCCGGCAGCCGCAGACCCAGCGAGAATCACCGAGAACCACAGCAGACCCACCGCACACCCAACGCACACCCAACGCACACCCAACGCACCCAACGCACACCCAACCTGGACGGACGACGACAGGGAAGGCAGGTGATCGGCACACGTGAACCCATCCGCACGAGGTGATCGCTCGCCCCGCCGGCACATCCGAACCGAGAGCGTCTGACGCACGATGCGCGGCGCGCGCCTGAATGGCACCCTTTCGGCGGGCCGGACGAACTCTCCTCGCACCGTGGCCCTGGCCCTTTGGCCGGGGCCACGACGACGACAGCCCGCATCTCGACCAGGACCAGCCGATCATGACCACACCACGGCCCGACCTCTACGCCGTCCTGGGAGTGGCACCGACCGCCACCCAGGAACAGATCAGCCGTGCCTACCGCGTCCTGCTTCGGCGACACCACCCGGACACCCGGTCCCCGGGTGACGAGCACGGACGCGTGGCGTCCGACGCGACCCTGCAGCAGGTCCTCGCCGCCTACGCGGTGCTGCACGACCCCGTCCGCCGAGCCGCGTACGACGAGCAGGCCACCCCGGCGCGCCCGAGGCCACCGCGACGACGGGCTGACGACCGCACACCCGGCCGGCCGCCGATCGTCGCCGGCCCGGTCCGCTGGCACGCAGGTCCCTGACGCGCTTCTCCAGGTCGGGTCAGGCCGGGTTCTGGGCGGAGGCCCGGGCGCTCGCGACCGAGCGGAAGACCGTCATCACCTCGCGCCCGGCAGCGCTGAGCTGCCGGCCGGCCAAGTGTGCCAGCAGGATTCGGCGGTTCGGAGCCTTCTCCAGCGGCACGGCGACGACGTCCGGGCGAAGTGCACTCAGCGCGAGCTGGGGCGCCAGGGCGATCCCGATGCCGGCCGCGACCATCCCCTGGGTCTCCTGGTAGTCGTTCGCTGCGAAGGCCACCTCGGGTTCGAAGCCAGCAGCCCGACAGACGCGTCGCAGGACGTCGGCCACCGGATGCTCGTCGCGCACGATCCACATCTGGTCCTCGAGCGCTGCCACCGGGACGGCCTCGGCGCCGGCGAAGGGATGGTCGCGCGGCAGCAGCAGCAGCGTCGGGTCGCTCATGAGGGTGACCGTCGCGAGCTCCGTGTCCCTGATGGGCTGCCACGGGTAGTCCCAGAGCAGCGTTAGCTCGATCTCGCGTCGTTTCAGCCGGTCGATGAGACCCGCGCGCCGGGCGCTCACCACGGTGACCGCGACGTGCGGGTGGTGGGCCCGGAAGGCGAGGACGACGTCCGGCAGGAGTGAGGCGCCCACCGTCGGGAAGGCGCCCATGCGCAGCTGCCCGCGCCGAAGCTGCGCGAACTCCTCCATCTCCGCCCGAGCCGCCTCGATGGTCCGGTCGATGTCCTCGGCGTAGCGCAGGAGAGCCTGACCGGCTTCGGTCAGGACGGCGCCGCGCGGGTGTCGCTCGAGGAGTGGCACCCCCATCTCGTGCTCGAGCTTGGACACCTGCTGCGACACCGCCGACGTCGTGAACGACAGCTCGGCGGCGGCCGCGGTCAGGGACCCGAGGCGGCCCACCTCGCGGAGCAGGTGGAGCCGGCGCAGGTCGAGGTCAGCCATGCTCGCACTTTAGCAAAAGTGGATACTCATCGATTTTCCTTCGATTGTGCTGAAGCCGCTGGCCCGTGATCGTTGACGGGAAGCGGGCCTCCGGCCGGCCGAATCCGAAGGAGATGACCGTGGAACTGCGCGGCCACTGGTATCGAGGCGGCACCAGCAAGTGCTGGCTCTTCGACGCTGACGACGTGGCTCGGCACGCGTCCGGCCGGGAGGAGATGCTCCGCCTGGTGGCCGACGCGTTCGGTGCCGCGGACGCCCGACAGCTCGACGGCGTCGGCGGCGGCACGTCGACGACGTCCAAGGCGGCGATCATCACCGCGACCCCCGACGGGCCGGCAGACCTGGACTACCTGTTCGCCCAGGTAGGCATCGGCGAACCCACCGTCGAGCTGGGGTCCAACTGCGGCAACTGCGCGACGGCCGTCGCCCTGTACGCCCTGCAGGCCGGGCTCGTTCCCGCCGGCGAGGTCGTCACCCGGGTCACCATGCGCAACCTGAACACCGGCGCCGTCCTCGCGGGCACGGTCGCCACCCCACGGCGCCGCATCCCCACATCCGGCCAAGCCCGCGTTCCCGGCAGCACCGCGCTGGGCGTCCCGGTCCGGCTGTCCTTCCAGGCCCCGTGGGGGCTCACCGCCGGACAGCGGCTGCCGACCGGCCACGCCCGGGACGAGCTCGTGGTCGGCGACAGGACGCTCGAGGCGACGATGGTCGACGCCGGGGCACCCGCCCTCTTCCTGGACGCCGCCGACCTCCGCGCCGACCTCTCCTCGAGGGCGGACGCCCTGAGCGCGCAGCTGCCCACGCTTCTCGCGGCACGGGCGGCCGCCGGCGTCGTCATGGGCCTTCGCGCCCCGGACTCCCCACCCCAGCACGCCATCCCCAAGGTCGGACTCATCGCCCCACCGGGCACCTACACCGCCACCGACGGGACCGAGATCCCGGCGCACACGCACGACGTCCGCGTGCACATGCTCTCGATGCTGGCACCGCACCCGGCCATCGGGCTGACCTCGGCAGTGGCCCTGTCCGCTGCTGCCGCCACGCCGGGTTCCATTGTGGCGCAGAACCTTTCGAGCAACGACGCCGGCGAGACCCGCCGGCTGCGCATCGGCACCCCCGCCGGCGTCGTCAGCACGGAGATCGTGGTCGACGCCGAGGGCGACGTCGTCGAGGTCGCGCTCGACCGAGCAGCCCGCCGCCTCGCCGTGGCCACCATCGAGGTCGCCGACGCCGTGGCGTAACGGACCCGCCTACCATCAAAGACCTCCGTGCACGCCGCGGAGCAGACCCAGGAAGTTGTTCAATGAAGATCAAGTCAATCCTCGGGCACCTGTACGTCCAGGTCCTCATCGGTGTCGCGCTGGGCATCCTCGTCGGCGCGCTGTGGCCCGATCTGGGCGCCAGCCTCAAGCCACTCGGTGACGCGTTCGTCAAGGTCGTGAAGTTCATGATCGCGCCGATCGTGTTCTGCACCATCGTCAGCGGCATCACGTCGATGTCCGACGTCAGGCGGGTCGGGCCCACCCTGCTGCGATCGCTCGGGCTCTTCTACGCGCTCACGGCGCTGGCGCTGGCTCTCGGCCTCGCCTCGGTCCTGATCCTGCATCCCGGCACCGGTATGCACGTCGACCCCGCCCACCTCGACGCCAGTGTCGCGGCGAAGTACTCCAGCCAGGTCGCCGACAGCAGCCCCGCCGAGTTCCTCCTGAGCCTCATCCCGACCACGTTCGTCGGGGCCTTCGCCGACGGCGAGGTGCTGCCCGTGCTCGTCATCGCGCTGCTGTGCGGCTTCGCCTTCACTCGGCTGGGGCCTGCCGGCACGCTCGCCCTCGACGTCATCAACAGCTTCAGCCGCGTGTTCTTCGTCGTGTTCGGCTTCCTCATGAAGCTCGCCCCCATCGGCGCGTTCGGCGCGATGGCCTTCACCGTCGGCAAGTACGGGGCGCACTCCATCGGCAACCTCGGCATGCTCATCCTCGCGTTCTACGCGGCGTGCATCGTGTTCGTCGTCGTCGGCCTCGGGATCGTCGCCAGGGCGACTGGCTTCAGCCTCGTCCGGGTGCTGAAGTACTTCCGCGACGAGATCCTCATCGTCCTCGCCACCTCCTCGAGCGAACCCGTCCTGCCCCGGCTGCTCACCAAGCTCGAGCGGCTCGGTTGCGACCGTGGCGTCGTCGGCCTGGTCGTCCCGACCGGCTACTCGTTCAACCTGACCGGCACCGCCGTGTACCTGACCCTCGCCTCGATGTTCATCGCCCAGGCCTGCGACATCCACCTCGGGTGGGGGCAGATCCTGCTCATGCTCGGCATGATGCTGCTGACCTCGAAGGGCGCAGCCGGCGTCACGGGAAGCGGGTTCGTCGCCCTGGTGGCCACCCTGACGGTGATGCCCAGCGTGCCCCTCGCCGGCGTCGCCCTGATCGTCGGCATAGACCGCTTCATGAGCGAGGCCCGCGCGCTCACGAGCACCGTCTGCAACATCGTCTGCTGCCTCGCCGTGGCCCGCTGGCAGGGCGCCCTCAACACCCAGACCCTGCGGTCCGAGCTGAGCTCGGGCTTCACCCCGACGCCGGCCGAGAAGCGGGCGCTCGCGGCGGCGGTTCCCTCGCACTGACGCCGCAGCCCACACGAGCCGCTCCCGGGTGCCGACCCGGTGGTGCCGACCCGGTGGTGCCGATCCGGCGTCGGGATGGCGGAAAGGGCCAGACAAGGCGTCTGGCCCTTTCCGTCCGTCCCCTACCGGGGTCGTGAGTCGTGCGTCAGGGAGCGGGGTAGGCCTTCGGCAGCCGCATCCCACGCTGCGCCATGATGGCGCGCACGTGGTCGGGGTAGTTCGTGATGATGCCGTCGACGCCCATGTCCATCAGCGCCTTGATCGTGGCGTCGTCGTCGCACGTCCAGGGGATCACCGTGAGCCCGCGCTCGTGGGCCTCGGCCAGCATCTGCTTGTCCGGGTAGAAGCGGAAGCCGGGGTCGCCCACCTTGCCGTTCTGCGGGAAGCCGTAGTTGGGGGACAGCGCCGTCAGGCCGGGCACGGCGGCCTCGGCCGCCTTGACGAAGTCACCGCCGTAGGTGTCGGCGTCGACGCCGCCCAGCCAGGGCGACGCTCCGGGCTTGCCGACCTGGAGGAAGTCGTAGTTGGTCAGGGCGACCAGCGGCCAGGTGGGTGCGAGCTGGTGCATCTGCTGCAGGGCACCCCAGTCGAAGGACTCGATCGTCACCTGACGCTCGATCCCGGAGGCGTGGATCTCCTCGTACACGCGGCGCACGAACTGCTCGCGCGGCGCGGTCTGCTCGGGCGCGCCGGCCTCGACCTTGGTCTCGATGTTCAGCTTGACCTGGTTGGCGTGGTAGTCCTTGACGAGGTTGAGGACGTCCTTGAGCTCGGCCATCCGCCAGCCCTTGATCTGCTCCTGCTGGGGGAACCCGGGCAGCTGCTGGTAGCCGCAGTCCATCGTCTTGATCTCGGCGAGCGTGAGGTCCTTGATGTACTTGCCCACGTAGGGGTACATCGGGTCGCCCGGGAAGGCCGGGGCGGTGTCCTTGCACTTTCTGCGCGCTGATCTGGCGGTCGTGGTTGACGACGACCTTGTCGTCCTTGGTGATGTGGGTGTCCAGCTCCAAGGTGCTGACGCCGAGCCGCAGAGCCTTCGCGAAGCCCGGGATCGACTCCTCGGTGGTCATGCCGATACCGCCGCGGTGGGCCTGCAGGTCGAACTGGGTCTTCTGCGGCAGGACGCCGGGACCGGGGGCGGGGGCGGGGGCGGATGCCTGCGCGGCACCGGAGATGGTCAGGGAGGTTCCGGCCACCACGAGGGCGGCCGCTGTGAGTCGGAGGGATCTCATGCGCCGCACGCTAGGCAGCCAAGGGAACCGTGCCGTACCTGAGGGTGAACCCGGATGGAACCCAAGGTGCCCAGTGCCTGCCGGCAGCTTCCTGGTTTCCGCCAAAGCATCTGATCGCATCCGGCGCGCCGGGTCTACCCTGAAACGTGCGGAATGCAGGCGTGGCACGCCTGCAGGAACCCCGAGATTGCACGGGCGTCCGGTCCGTGTACCCGCGCTGAGAGGACTGGTATCCATGGCGGCGACGGCGATCGAGCAGGTCGAGGTCTACACGCGGGACCAGGACGAGGCGGCGTACCTCACCGAGAGCGTCTTCGCCACGGGTACCCGGCCGCGGTTCCGACGGAATCAGCGGCCGGACGCCGAGCTGCGGATCCTGTCGGCCAGTGCCGACCAGGTCAGTGCCGAGCGCGCTCGCTGCGGCCTCAACTTCCAGATCGCGATGGAACCGTTCGACTACCCCGCCGCCTTCCAGGTCCTCGAGGGGTGGGTCCGGGTCACCGGCCCGCACCACGACGCGCGGTATGGACCGGGCGACGTATGCCTCAACCCGATGGGCGTCCCGCTGACCAGCGAGTGGCAGGACCTGACCATCGCCTCGATGCGGGTGCCGCTACCGGTGATCGCCGACCTGGCAGGCGAGCTGACGGCGATCGACCCTGCGAGCCTGCGCTTCGACGCGGTGCGCCCCATCACCTCGGCCGCGAGCCGGCACTGGAGCCGCGTCGCGGCGTACGTGTACCGCGAGCTGACGGCCCCGGACTCCGCCCTCGTGAACCCCATCGTCACCGCGGAGGTCACCCGGATGGCTGCGGCGGCCACCCTGACGACGTTCGCGAACACGGCGATGACCATGGTCTATGAGGCCGATCCCGGCGACATCGCGCCGGCCGCAGTCCGTCGTGCCACGGCGTTCATCGAGACGCACGCGCACGAACCCATCACCCTCGAGGAGATCGCCGGCGCTGCGCGCATCGGACCCAGGGCTCTGCAGTACGCCTTCCGTCGCGAGTACGACATGACGCCGACCGCTTACCTTCGAGGCATCCGTCTGGCCCGCGCCCGCCAGGACCTCGTGGCCGCCGACCCCACGGCCGGTGACACGGTCGCGTCCATCGCCGCCCGGTGGGGATTCGCCCGGCCGGGCCGGTTCGCGGCCTGGTACCAGCAGGTCTACGGCGAGACGCCGAGCCGCACGCTGCGCAGCTGAGGCCCAGATGACCTCAGGGCGAGGGCTCACTCGCTGGGGTCGATGAGTCGCTGGCGCACGGCGTACATCGCCGCCTCCAGCCGCGAGTGCATCTGCAGCTTGTCGAGGATGTTGCGGATGTGGTTGCGCACCGTGTTGATCGAAATGACCAGCTCGTCGGCGATCTCGCTGTTGCTCCGGCCCCGCGCGACGAGCTCGAGGATCTCCAGCTCCCGCTCGGTCAGGTGCGGCGGCTCCTCTCCGAGCGCGGCGTCCGCACCCGAGGGGCGCTCGCTCATCCGAGTGAACTCCCCGATCAGCTTGGTCGCCATCGCAGGCGACAGCTGGGACTGGCCCTCGAAGATGCCGCGGATCCCGTCGGCGATCTCGTCGGTCACGCTCTTGAGGAGGTAGCCGGTCGCGCCGGCGCGAAGGCCGTCGAACAGGTCGGCCTCGTCGTCCGAGCCGGTGAGCATGAGAATGCGCGCCGACGGGACGCGTTGTCTGATCAGTCGGCAGGCGTCGATGCCACCGCGCTTGGGCATGCCGACGTCCATGACGATGACGTCGGGCATGGCTGCCTCTGCCTGGGTGACAGCCGCGACCCCGTCGGCTGCCTCGCCCACCACCTCGATGTCGTCCTCGAGGGCGAGCACTGTCCGCAGTCCCTGGCGATAGAAGGGGTGGTCATCGACGATGAGGACGCGGATGGCTTCAGGGCGTGGCTCCACCGTCCCATCTTGGCCCAGCCTGTGAGGACGGCCAGAAGCGCTGACACCCGGGTGCGGCGATGCCAACCTTGAAGGTGCAACCGTTCCGCGACCAGCAGTCTCGTGGGAGGTCACCATGTCAGGTCTCGTGCGCAAGAGCCTCGACTCACCTGAGGAGACGCGCCCCTTCGAACGGGACACGGGCCAGCTGCAGCTGGTGAACACCCAGGAAGGGGTCGTCGGACGGGCGACGTTCCTGCCGGGCTGGAGATGGTCCGAGCACGTCAAGCCGATCGCCGGCACGGACAGCTGCCAGGCGGCCCACCGGGGCTACTTCGTGTCAGGCCGGATGACGGTCGTCATGGACGACGGCGAGGAGCAGGACTACGGCCCGGGCGATTTCGCGGCCATGGAACCGGGGCACGACGCGTGGGTCGTGGGCGACGAGCCCTGCGTCTTCATCGACTGGCAGGGGTTTGCCGACTACGCGAAGCGCTGATACGCCAGACGGGCGGCGCCGCCGTTCCGAGAGGGCAGCGAGGCGAGAGGCGGCCAGCCGCCGCAGCATGACCATAGAGGTGACCGCCGCGCACCAAGGAGTCGAGATGACATCGCACCGCGAGAGGAAGACCCAGCCGAACCTCATCAGACTGATCCGCCTCACCACGGCGGCCCTCGCGGTCGCGGCTGTCGTCAAAGAGCTGCGAACGCCCGCCGAGGAGCGCCAGTGGCACGGTTCCCTGGGTTTCGTCCCCTACGACCTTCGAATGCCCACGTTCGCTCGGATCAAGGAGCGGATGTGGGACCCGGACAACATGCACGTCATCAACCCGCGGGTGTTCGGCGTCGGCTGGACGGTGAACATCGGCCGGGTCGTGGAGCTGGTCCGCCACCGGGACGTCGCCGGCTGAGATCGACGACGCGGCGTCCCGGACGGACTGGTTGGCGTGCGTCGCCGCCGTCGGGCGATCGGCGATTCCTCGGTTGGTCGGGACTCGCTGTTCCTGCCGCCCGGAGTCGGGCTCAGGCTCAGTCGTGCTGGACGTGGTAGACGACGGTCTGCACGCGGATCTTGCCGTCGGCGAAGACGAACGTGTCGATGCCGTCCTCGACCTTGAAACCCTCACCGATGGCCGACCACTCGAGATACAGGACGTCGTCGGCGAAGGTGGTGGTGAGCGTCCACTCGGCGTTTGGGACGTCGTTGAGGAGCTGGGTGAAGACCTCCCTGGCCC
>JAEXXY010000339.1 GCA_023451855.1 Actinomycetes bacterium | reverse complement strand
CCTCGGGGACGGGCCGGTCGATGAACTGGGCCTGGCCACCTGCCCGCCACGGGGCGACGACGGCGCTGCGGGCGACCCGGTTGGCGGCCTCGGTGCCGAGGTCGGAGCGCACGAGGTGCAGCAGCAGGTCGATGCCGGCCGCGTTGCCGGCGGAGGTGAGCACGTCGCCCTCGTCGACGTAGAGGACGTCCGGGTCGAGAGTCACGTGCGGGAAGTGCCGGCGGAACGCGTCTACGTGGCACCAGTGTGTCGTCGCGGTGCGACCGTCGAGCAGGCCGAGGGCGGCGAGGGCGAAGGCCCCGGTGCAGATGGAGATCCAACGGGTGTCGGGGCGCGCTGTCGCCGCGAGCTCCCGGAGCGCGTCGGGCACCCGGCCGGTGTCGACGACGCCCCCGTAGATGCCGGGCACGATGACCGTGTCGGCCTCTGCCAGAACGGTGCTCGGGTGCGTCGGCAGGGCCTGGTAGCCGGCGGAGGTGGTGACCGGTCCGTCGTCGAGGGTGCACATCGACACCTCGTACGGCAGGGGAGCGCCGGTCAGCGGGCCCGGCCAGCCGGGGTCGAGCGCCGCGGTGCGCAGGAACCGGTGGGGCAGGCCGAGCTCGAAGGCGACGACGTTCTCGAGGGCGAGGACGGTGACGCGGTGCGGGGTCCGACCGGCGCGACGGGTCATGGCCAGATCCTTGCACATGTTGTCCATCTGGTCACTCGTCGTGGGAGGCGCGGAACGGGCACAGTGGCCCGGTGACCCTCACCGACCGCTCCGCCGCACCGGCCTCGCGCGCCTCGTCCGCCCGACGCGTCCACCCCGCCTGGTGGGTCGCTGTCGTCACGTTCCTGACGATCATCGGCGCCGCCGGCTTCCGCTCGACGCCCGGCGTGCTCATGACGCCCCTGCACGAGGAGTTCGGCTGGCCGATGGGCGTCATCGGTGCCGCCGTCTCGGTCAACCTCGTCCTCTTCGGCCTGGCGGCCCCCTTCTCGGCTGCCCTCATGGAGCGGCTCGGCATCCAGCGCGTCGTCGCCGTCGCCCTCGTGCTCGTCAGCGTCGGCTCGCTCCTGCCGGTCTGGATCACGCAGTCGTGGCAGCTCGTCCTCTGCTGGGGGATCGTCGTCGGGATGGGCACCGGCGCCATGTCGATGGGGCTGGTCGCCACCGTCACGGGGCGCTGGTTCGTCGCCCGGCGCGGTCTCGTCACCGGCATCCTCACGGCCGCCGGGGCCACCGGCCAGCTCGTCTTCCTGCCGGTCCTGGCCTGGCTCGCCGAGCACCACGGCTGGCGCACCGCCGCCGTCACGACCTCCGCCGCCGCCCTCGCCGTCGTGCCCCTCGTGCTGTGGAAGCTGCACGACCACCCGAGCGTCCTCGGCGTCACCGCCTACGGCGCGCCGGCCGGAACCCCCGTCGGCCGCCCGCCCCGACCCACCGGCCACCCGGCCCGCGTGGCCCTCGGCACACTCCGCGACGCGTCGCGCACCCGCGTCTTCTGGCTGCTCGCCGGCAGCTTCGCCGTCTGCGGCGCGTCGACCAACGGGCTCGTCGGCACCCACTTCATCCCGGCCGCGCACGACCACGGCATGCCGACGACGACGGCCGCCGGCCTGCTGGCCCTCGTCGGCGTCTTCGACATCGTCGGCACCGTCTTCTCCGGCTGGCTCACCGACCGGGTCGACCCGCGGGTCCTGCTCGCCGCGTACTACACGCTCCGGGGTGCCTCGCTGTTCCTGCTGCCCTCGCTCTTCAGCGACCACATGCACCCGAACATGCTGGCGTTCGTGCTCTTCTACGGCCTCGACTGGGTCGCCACGGTGCCCCCGACGATCGCCCTGTGCCGCCTCGCCTACGGGGAGCGGGCGCCGATCGTCTTCGGCTGGGTCTTCGCGTCGCACCAGCTCGGGGCTGCCGTGGCGGCGGTGGGCGCGGGCCTCGTCCGCGACCAGCTCGGCACCTACGACCTCGCCTGGTACGTGGCCGGCGCTCTCTGCCTCGGGGCGGCCCTGATGTGCGTGGCGATCACGACCGCTCGGCTGTCAGATGGGTCACCTCGGCGCACCGACTCTGGCGCGGAGGCGGCACCGGCGGCACAGTGAGGGCCATGACCAGCGACGACACCGACGGCACAGCGGCCGCGTTCGCGGCCTACCGAGACCTCCACGAGTCGAGCCTGCGTGACCCCGAGGGGTTCTGGGCGCGGGCGGCCCGGGCGATCGACTGGGTCACGCCACCGACGCGCGTCCTCGACGACACCGCGCCGCCGTTTTACCGCTGGTACCCCGACGCGGAGCTCAACGTCTGCTTCAACGCGCTCGACCGGCACGTGACCGCGGGGCGGGGCGCCCAGCCCGCGCTGCACTACGACTCGCCGGTCACCGGCACCAAGGCGACGCTGTCGTACGCCGAGCTGCTCGACCGCGTCGCTCGGTTCGCCGGCGCCCTCGCGGGCCTGGGCGTCGAGAAGGGCGACCGCGTCGTCATCTACATGCCGATGGTGCCCGAGGCCGTCGTCGCCATGCTGGCGTGCGCGCGGCTCGGGGCGGTGCACTCGGTCGTCTTCGGCGGCTTCGCCCCGCAGGAGCTCGCCGCGCGCATCGAGGACGCCGAGCCCAAGGTCGTCGTGTCGGCCAGCTGCGGCGTCGAGCCTTCGCGCATCGTCGAGTACAAGCCGATGCTCGACGCCGCCCTCGACCGCAGCAGCCACAAGCCCGAGTCCGTCATCGTGCTCCAGCGCGAGCAGTCGCCCGCCGACGTGGGCCAGCGCGACACCGACTGGGAGGAGATGACCTGGGACGAGGTGTACGACGACGCCGAGCCGGTCGGCTGCACCACGGTGGCGGCCACTGACCCGCTCTACGTTCTCTACACCTCCGGAACGACGGGCAAGCCGAAGGGCATCTACCGCGACAGCGGCGGCTACGCGGTGGCGCTGCGCTGGTCGATGGAGAACGTCTACGACGTCCGTCCCGGCGAGACGATGTTCACCGCCAGCGACGTCGGCTGGGTCGTCGGCCACTCCTACATCGTCTACGCACCGCTGCTGACCGGCGCCACGAGCGTGCTCTACGAGGGCAAGCCCGTCGGCACGCCCGACGCCGGCGCCTTCTGGCGCGTCATCGCCGACTACGACGCGGTGTGCCTCTTCACCGCGCCCACCGCCTTCCGCGCCATCAAGAAGGACGACTCGACCGCCTCGAAGGTCGCCGAGCACGACCTGTCGCGCTTCCGGGCGCTCTTCCTCGCGGGGGAGCGCCTCGACCCCGACACCTACGAGTGGGCCTCGGCCGCGCTCGGCGTCCCGGTCGTCGACAACTGGTGGCAGACCGAGACGGGGTGGCCGATCGCCGCCAACCCCAAGGGGATCGGGCTGCTTCCGATCAAGCCGGGCTCGCCGACCGTCGCGGTGCCCGGCTACGACGTGCGCGTCCTCGACGGCGAGGGCAACGAGGTGCCCGCCGGCACCGAGGGCGCCATCTGCCTCCGGCTGCCGATGCCGCCGGGCACCCTGCCGACGCTCTGGCAGGACGACGACCGCTACGTGTCCTCCTACCTGGCGGCCTACCCCGGGCACTACCTGACCGGCGACGGCGGCTACCTCGACGAGGACGGCTACCTCTTCGTCATGGGCCGCACGGACGACGTGCTCAACGTCGCCGGGCACCGCCTGTCCACGGGCTCGCTCGAGGCCGCGCTCGCGGGCCATGAGGCCGTCGCCGAGTGCGCCGTCATCGGCGTCCACGACGACCTCAAGGGCCAGGTGCCGCGCGCCCTCGTCGTGCTCAAGTCGGGTGTCGACGCCGAGGTCGAGGGGGAGCGCATCCGGCGCGAGCTCGTGGCCCGCGTCCGCTCGGAGGTCGGGCCGGTTGCCTCCCTCCACCGCGTCGACATCGTGGCGGCGCTGCCCAAGACGCGGTCGGGCAAGATCCTGCGCAAGACGATGCGCGAGATGGCCGACGGCAAGGATCCAGCGGTGCCGGCGACGATCGAGGACGCCTCGGTGCTCGACGCACTGGCCCCGGTGCTCACGGCGTCTGAGTGAGCCGTGCCGGCACCTCCTCGATGTCGTCGACGAGGTGCACCGAGCCGGCCATCCGGCGGTCGGCGGCGAGCGCGCTCAGCGTCGGCCAGACCGGCACGTCGACCGTCCACTGGCGCCGGCCGACGAGCACAAGCGGGGGGAGCGGCGCGTCGTCGGGGGCGTAGTAGAGCGGCGTCACGGCCTGGAAGATCTCCTGCACGGTGCCCGCCGCGCCCCCGAGGACGACGATCCCGGCGGTGCTGCGCGAGAGCAGCCCGTCCTCGCGGATCGCGTTCGAGAAGTACTTGGCGACCGCGTCGCAGAAGACGTTCGGCGGCTCGTGCCCGTAGAACCACGTGGGGATGCCGAGCGAGCGCGCCGTCGGGCCGAGCAGGTCGGTCGGCACCCGTGGCTCCTCGCCGACGACGTCGGCCCGCACGTCGAGGGCCAGGCGGGCCCAGTCGGTGACCGAAGGGCGGAACGTCGGCACAGCGGCCAGGCGGGGCAGCGCCTCATCGAGCCCCGCGGCGTCGTGGCAGAGCGCCCCGAGGTTGACCGCCTCCATGGCACCCGGGCCCCCACCGGTGGCGACGAGGTGCCCGTCGGAGGCCAGCCGGTGACCGAGGCGCGCGGCTGCCGCGTACGCGTCGGTGCCCCGCTCGACGCGGTGCCCACCCATGACGCCGACGACCGACCGCCCGGCCACCAGCTCGTCGAGCTCGTCGGTCACGGTGTCGTCGTGGATGGCCCGCACCAGGGTGCAGTAGGCGTCGGTGCGCAGGTGGGCGTCGAGGAACCACCGGTACGCCCGGGCGTCGGGCGTCGCGTCGTAGCCGTGCTCGAGGCCGGCGTAGAGGTCCTCGGGCCGGTAGAGCCCCCGCCACGGGTCGACCGGTGCGTCGGCGATGCCGGGGAAGACGATGGCGCCACGACGCAGGAGCACCTCGGTGACGTCGGTCGGCACCGTGCCACCGAGCACGACGAGACCGGTCAGGTCGGGGTGCTCGGCGAACCGCCGGGCGTACCCCGACAGGTCGAGGCCCTGCAGTCTCAGGCCCCCGAGCGGCGTGCCGTCCTCGAGGTGGTCCTCCAGCGCGTCGAGGCTCTCGATCTCCATGGCGTCATCCTGCCGTGACGACGGCGCCGGAGACCGCCCGGGCAGCGGCGCGCCGGTGGGTGGACCCGTGCCCCGCGCCCGTGCCGGTTTTGCGAGGATCACGGCGTGCTCGGTGTCCTCGAGGGTTTCGCCACGATCGCCATCATCGTCGCGGTCGGCTGGCTGCTCGCCGACCGACGCGTCCTCGACGAGAGCGCGCAGGTGACCCTCTCGCGGCTGGCCTTCTACGTCGCCTCGCCCGCACTGCTGCTCACGGTCATGCAGCGCACGCCTCTCGACGCCGTCCTGTCGGCCAACCTCGTCACATCGCTCATCAGCTTCGCCGTGATCGGCGGCATCTACCTCGTGATCGCCCGGTTCCGTTGGGCCGGAGGGACGCTCGGCTCCCGCCTCATCGGCAGCCTCTCCGCGGCGTACGTCAACGCGGGCAACCTCGGCATCCCCATCGCGCTCTACGTGCTCGGCGACGTGGCCTGGGTCGCCCCGACGCTGCTCATGCAGCTGCTCGTCATCACGCCGGTGTACATGGCCCTGTTCGACAGCGACGCCCAGGGTGAGCGGCCTCGGCTGCTCCGCTCGTTCCGCCGGATGTTCAGCAACCCGATCACCCTCGGCGCCATCGCGGGCCTGCTCATCGCGGTGTTCGACGTGCAGCTGCCACGGGTGGTCGCCGACCCCATCGAGCTGCTCGGGCGCATGGCGGTGCCCTCGATGCTCGTCGCGTTCGGCATCTCGCTGCGGCGCGGCCCGCGACCGGCCACCGGCCGCGCGGCCGAGCACGTGTGGACCATCGTCGGGCTCAAGGTGCTGCTCATGCCGGCCGTCGCGCTCGGCGTCGGCCTGGCGCTCGGGCTGCGCGGCGAGGCCCTGTTCGCCGTCGTCGTCACGGCCGCGCTGCCCACGGCGCAGAACATCTTCACCTATGCGGTCCGCTACCGCCGCGAGGTCAACCTCGCCCGCGACGTCATCTTCGTCAGCACCTTCGCCTCGATCCCGGTCATCCTCGCCATCGCGGCCCTCTTCCACGCCTTCGCGGGCGTCTGACGGGGCCGCCGGGTGGCGGCCCCGTCAGGGCGTGGATGCGCGAAGCCGGCTCAGAAGTCGCCGAAGCCGCCGAAGTCACCCCCGAAGTCGCCGCCACCGCCCCAGTCGCCGAGGTCACCGCCGCCGAAGCCCTCGCCGGCCGCGCTGACGTCTCCACCGGCGTCACCCGCACCCGCGTCGCCACCCGCGTCGTCCGCATCACCGGCGTCGGTGCCACCGGCGTCGGACGCGTCGGCCGAGCCGTCGCCCTCGCCGGCCTGTGCGGCCTCGGGGGACTGGTCGTAGCCGTCGAAGAGGGCATCGGCCACCATCGAGCCGACGACCACGCCAGCGATGGTGCCGAGCATCGAGCCGGCGATCATGCCGCCCATGCCCATCCCGCCGCCCATGCCGCGACCACCGCCGGCGAAGGCACCCTGCAGGTAGCCGGGTCGGCGCAGCTCGGCGCGCGTGGCGCTGCGGGCGAGGTCGGCAGGCGCGTCGCTGCGCGGGCGCTCGGACTCCGGGAGGTCCTCGGTCAGCCGCTGCAGCACCATCTGGCGCTGCTCGGGGGACAGCTGCGCGAAGGCGTCGGCGTGGACGCGCTCGAGGTCCTCGGGCGGTGCCGTGCGCAGCAGGTAGCGGTACCGGGCGATGGCGCGCTCGTCCTCGGTGGAGGCACCGCCGCGCGGCGTGGGCACCGCGTAGGGGTCGGCTCCAGGGGCGGCGTACGGCGCACCGGTCGGAGCGGGAGCGCTCGAGGCTCCACCCCATCCGGGTTGGCCCGCGGCGGTTGGGGACTGCGGCTCACGGCCCAGCAGTCGGTCGAGGAATCCCATGTCGTCTCCTTGCGTCGGCGTCACATGTGGCGACGGGGTGCCGGCGACGGTCGCCGGCCACCTACCCCGGCAACGACCGGGGGCCGGTCACCGTTCCTCGGTGACCGGCCCCTTCGGGCGTCGTCCCCTCCCCGAGACAACCCGAGGTCCTGACGCGAAACACGACGGGCGCAACGCGTCAGAGGTGGTTCTCCGCCTCCGTGAGCACCGAACGCAGCCGCGACTCGATGTCGTCGAACTGCTCCTGGCCCATGATGAGCGGCGGGGCGAGCTGGACGACGGGGTCGCCACGGTCGTCGGCGCGGCAGTAGATGCCGGCGTCGAAGAGCGCCTTGGAGAGGAAGCCGCGCAGGAGCCGCTCGGACTCGGCGTCGTTGAACGTCTCGCGGGTCTTCTTGTCCTTGACGAGCTCGATGCCGTAGAAGTAGCCGGCGCCGCGGACGTCACCGACGAGGGGCAGGTCGAGCAGCTTGTCGAGGGTGGCCTTGAACGCGGGCGCGTTCTGCTTGACGTGGGCGTTGAGGCCCTCGCGCTCGAAGATGTCGAGGTTGGCCAGGGCCACGGCCGAGGAGACCGGGTGCCCGCCGAAGGTGTAGCCGTGCGGGAAGTAGTCGGTGCCCTTCCGGAACGGCTCGAAGAGGCGGTCGCTCGCGATCATCGCACCGATGGGGGAGTAGCCGCTCGTCATGCCCTTGGCGCACGTGATGATGTCGGGCACGTAGCCGAAGTCGTCGCAGGCGAACATCGAGCCGATGCGGCCGAAGGCACAGATGACCTCGTCGGACACGAGGAGCACGTCGTACTCGTCGCAGATCTCGCGGACCCGCTCGAAGTAGCCGGCCGGCGGCGGGAAGCAGCCGCCGGAGTTCTGCACCGGCTCGAGGAACACGGCCGCGACGGTGTCCGGGCCCTCGAACTCGATGGCCTCGGCGATGCGGTCGGCGGCCCAGCGGCCGAAGGCCTTCTCGTCGTCGCGCAGGTGCTCCGGCGCCCGGTACTGGTTGGTGTTCGGCACCCGGAACGTGCCGGGCACGAGCGGCTCGAACATCTCCTTGGCGGCCGGGATGCCGGTGATCGACAGGGCGCCCTGCGGCGTGCCGTGGTAGGCGACCGCGCGGGAGATGACCTTGTGCTTGGTCGGCTTGCCAGTCAGCTTGAAGTACTGCTTGGCCAGCTTCCACGCGGTTTCGACGGCCTCGCCGCCACCCGTGGTGAAGAAGACGCGGTTGAGGTCGCCCGGGGCGTGCCCCGCCAGACGCTCGGCCAGCTCGATGGCCTTGGGGTGCGCGTAGCTCCACAGCGGGAAGAACGCGAGCTCCTTGGCCTGCTTGGCCGCCGCCTCGGCGAGCTCCTCACGGCCGTGGCCGACCTGCACGACGAAGAGGCCGGCGAGTCCGTCGATGTACTCGTTGCCGCGGTCGTCCCAGATCTTCCAGCCCTGCCCGCGGGTGATGATCGGCACGGAGTGGCCGAGGCCGCCGTCCCCGGGGTCCTCGAACACCGAGTGGCGCGTGAAGTGCATCCACAGGTGATCGCGTGCGGCATCCGACAACAGCGTGCCCGCGGGGGTGCGCTGGTCCGACGCCGGTTCCCAGACCTCGTTCGGGTTGATGCTCATCGTGTTCCCCAGTTGTAGAGCTGTTTGTTGAGTTTGAGGTAGACGAACGTCTCGGTGGCGAGCACGCCCTCGAGGGTGCGGATCCGCGTGGTCAGCAGATCGAGGAGATGGTCGTCGTCCTCGCAGACGACCTCGGCAAGAACGTCGAAGCTGCCCGCTGTCGTCACGACGTAGGACACCTCGTCCATGTCCGACAGCGCGTCGGCCACGGCCGTCATGTCGCCGGTGACGCGCAGGCCGATCATGGCCTGACGCTGGAAACCGACCTGGAGCGGGTCGGTCACGGCGACGATCTGCATGACGTCTGCGTCGAGCAGGCGCTGCACGCGCTGGCGCACCGCCGCCTCGGACAGGCCGACCTCGGTCGCGATCGAGGCGTAGGACTTGCGGCCGTCCTGCTGGAGCAGCTCGATGATCGTCTTGGAGACGTCGTCGAGGTTGACGCCCCCGCGACGGGGTCGTCTGGCCCCGTTGGCGCCGTTGGCCACGCCTCGGATGGTCGTCATGGGCCCGATCTTGACCTGTGGAACGCAAGGTTGGCAAGCCCCTGCGCAACTGATTCCGAAGTTTTATCGGCGCAACTCTTCACCATTGCGCAGGACTCTGTTTAGAGTTCCGACATGACTTCGCAGCCGCGCCAGCTCCGCAACTTCATCGGTGGCCAGTACGTCGACCCCGAGACCGACGCGACCACCGACATCGTCAACCCGGCCACCGGCGCCGTGGTCGCGAAGGCCCCCGTCAGCTCCCAGGCCGACGTCGACCGGGCCTACGACGCCGCGTCCAAGGCCTTCCAGACGTGGGGCGACACGACGCCGAGCGAGCGGCAGGCCGCGCTGCTGAAGTTCGCCGACGCCATCGAGGCCCGGGCCGACGACCTCGTCCGCCTCGAGGGCGAGAACACCGGCAAGCCGCACGCCCTGACGGCGAGCGAGGAGATCCCGCCGATGGTCGACCAGCTGCGGTTCTTCGCCGGAGCCGCGCGCGTCCTCGAGGGCAAGTCGGCCGGCGAGTACATGAAGGGCCACACCTCGTTCGTGCGCCGCGAGCCGATCGGCGTCGTCGGCCAGGTGACCCCGTGGAACTACCCGATGATGATGGCGATGTGGAAGATCGCCCCGGCGCTCGCCGCGGGCAACACCATCGTCCTCAAGCCCTCCGACACGACGCCGGAGACCACCCTGCTGCTCGCCGAGCTCGCCTCGGAGTTCCTGCCCGAGGGCACCTTCAACGTCGTCACCGGCGACCGCGAGACGGGCCGCATGGTCGTCGAGCACCCGACCCCGGCGCTCGTGGCCATCACCGGCTCGGTCCGGGCCGGGATGCAGGTGGCCCAGAGCGCCGCGAGGGACCTCAAGCGTGTCCACCTCGAGCTCGGTGGCAAGGCGCCGGTCGTCGTCTTCGACGACGCCGACATCGAGGCCGCGGTCGAGGGGATCGCCGTCGCCGGCTACTTCAACGCCGGCCAGGACTGCACCGCCGCCACCCGTGTCCTCGCCGGACCGCGCATCCACGACGACTTCGTCGCCGCGCTCGCCGAGTACGCGAAGAACGAGGCCAAGGTCGGCCTGCCCGACGACCCCGACGCCCTCTTCGGCCCGGTCAACAACCCGAACCAGGTGGCCCACGTCAGCGGCATGATCGACCGCCTGCCCGACCACGCCCGCGTGGCTGCCGGTGGCCGCCGCGCCGAGGGCCTCGGCGACGGCTTCTTCTTCGAGCCGACCGTGCTCGCCGGCCTGCGCCAGGACGACGAGCAGATCCAGACCGAGATCTTCGGCCCGGTCATCACCGTCCAGCAGTTCACCGACGAGGCCGAGGCGCTCGCCTGGGCCAACGGCGTCCAGTACGGCCTGGCCTCGAGCGTGTGGACCAAGGACTTCGGACGCGCCATGCGGATGAGCAAGAGGCTCGACTTCGGGTGCGTCTGGATCAACACCCACATCCCGATCGTTGCCGAGATGCCCCACGGGGGGTTCAAGCACTCCGGCTACGGCAAGGACCTGTCGATGTACGGGTTCGAGGACTACACCCGCATCAAGCACGTCATGGCCAACATCGAGTCCTGAACCGACAACCCCGCACGACCGGGTCGACGTCGATCCTCTCCCCGTGACCCATCGAAACCCCTGGAGAAGTCACCCATGAACGAGAAGTCCCTGGACAACCCGGTCCTGCGCGCGGCCCTGATGCGGGGCCTGGTCTCGCGCCGGTCGGCCATGATGGGCGCCGCCGGTGTCGGCGCCGCCGCCTTCCTGGCCGCGTGCGGGTCGGCGGGCAAGAACCCGTCGTCCGGCGGCCCGGCTGGCACGGCCTCCAAGACGGCGGCGGCAGCCCAGGACATGTCCGACACCGAGAAGCTGGTCAACTGGTCCAACTGGACCGAGTACATCGACGTGGACGACAAGACGAAGACGCGTCCGACGCTCGATGCGTTCACCAAGGCGACCGGCATCAAGGTCAACTACACCGAGGACTACCTCGACAACGACGAGTTCTACGCCAAGGTGCGCCCGCTGCTGCAGCAGGGCAAGGACACCGGGCGCGACGTCTGGTGCAGCACCGACTGGATGGTCGCGCGCCTCATCCGCCAGGGGTACCTGCAGAAGCTCGACCTCGCCAACATCCCGAACGCCAAGAACCTCGAGGACTCCCTGAAGAACGTCGAGTTCGACCCGGGGCGGCATTACTCGCTGCCGTGGCAGAGCGGCTTCGCCGGCATCGGCTACAACCTGAAGGCCACCGGCGGCAAGAAGATCACGACGATCACCCAGCTGCTCACCGACCCGGCCCTCAAGGGCAAGGTGACGCTGCTGACCGAGATGCGCGACACCGTCGGCCTCGTGATGATGGAGCAGGGCAAGGACATCTCGAAGTTCACCGACGCCGACTTCCAGGCCGCGATCGACATGATCCAGCAGGCCAAGGACGCCGGGCAGATCAAGGGCTTCACCGGCAACGAGTACACCGACGGCCTGGCCAAGGGCGACATCGCGGCCTGCGTGGCGTGGACCGGTGACGTCGTCCAGCTGCAGTTCGACGACCCGAACATCCAGTACACCCTGCCCGACAAGGGGTTCACCCTCTGGTCCGACAACTTCGTCATCCCGGCGCTGGCCAAGCACAAGAAGAACGCCGAGAAGCTCATCGACTACTACTACGACCCGAAGGTCATGGCGCAGGTCGAGGCGTACGTCAACTACATCGCGCCGGTCAAGGGCACCAAGGTCGAGCTGATCAAGATCGACCCGTCCCTCGGCAAGAACCCGCTCATCGTCCCGCCGCCGGAGGTGCTCGCCCGGGCCCAGGTGTTCCGCGGCCTCTCCGAGGCCGAGGAGGCGAAGTACTCCCGCATGTTCGCCTCGGTGACGGCCGGCTGATGGCCGGCACGGGAAAGGGCGACCTCCAGCTCGTCGCCCTGACCAAGGAGTTCGGGACCTTCACCGCGGTCCAGCCGCTCGACCTCACCATCGAGGCGGGTTCGTTCTTCGCGCTGCTCGGCCCGTCCGGCTGCGGCAAGACGACGACGCTGCGGATGATCGCGGGACTGGAGGCGCCAACGGCCGGACGCATCCGCATCGGCGAGCAGGACATCACCGACACCAAGGCCTACCAGCGCAACGTCAACACGGTGTTCCAGTCCTATGCGCTGTTCCCGCACATGTCGGTGGTCGACAACGTCATGTTCGGCCTCAAGCGGCGCGGCGACAAGGAGGCCAAGCGCAAGGCCCAGGAGGCGCTCGAGCTCGTCGAGCTGGGCCAGGTCGGCAGCAAGCGACCGACGCAGCTCTCCGGCGGCATGCAGCAGCGCGTGGCCCTGGCGCGGGCCCTCGTCAACCGCCCAGACGTGCTCCTGCTCGACGAGCCCCTCGGGGCCCTCGACCTCAAGCTGCGGCGCCAGATGCAGATGGAGCTCAAGCGGATCCAGCAGGAGGTCGGCCTCACGTTCATCCACGTGACGCACGACCAGGAGGAGGCCATGACGATGGCCGACCGGATCGCCGTCATGAACGCCGGCCGGATGGAGCAGCTGGGCGACCCGGCCACCCTCTACGAGAACCCGCGGTCGACCTTCGTGGCGAACTTCCTCGGCCAGTCCAACCTCCTGCGTGCGTCGGTCGTCGGGAGCGGCAGCACCGACGGCGTCGTCCGCGTCCGCAGCCACGACGCCGAGCTCGAGGTCGTGCGCGACCACCTGCCCGACGGCGGTGGCGACGTGTGGCTCGGGGTCCGGCCCGAGAAGCTGCGCCTCGGCGAGTCGGGCGGCCCCAACCGGCTGCGCGGCGTCGTTCGCGACGTGTCCTTCACGGGTGTCGCGACGCAGTACAGCGTCGAGATGCCGTGGGGCCAGGAGCTGGCCGTCGTCCAGCAGAACGACGGCACCGCCCGGGCCACCCTCGGGGAGAACGTCACGGTGTCGTGGGCCGCCGAGCACGGCTTCGCCCTCGACGCGTCGCAGGACGCCGAGGCCGGCGCGGAGCTGGTGGACGAGCGTGGCTGACCAGGCCGTCCTCCCATCGGCGACGGCGCACCCGCCGGGGGCGGCCGTGGTGCCGGACGCGCCCCGGCGCCGCCGCAACTGGGTGCCGTACGCCCTGCTGCTGCCGGGCCTGCTGTGGCTCGTCATCTTCTTCGTCGTGCCGATGATCACGCTCGCGTCGCAGTCCCTCCAGGAGGGCAACGTCGACGACGGCTACGTCTTCACCGGCAACGTCGGCATCTACGCCGACGCGTTCAGCCAGTACTGGCCGCAGATGCTCCGATCGCTCGTCTACGCCGGCACGGCGACGCTGCTGACGCTGCTGCTCGGCTACCCGCTGGCGTACTTCATCGCCCAGAAGGCGGGACGCTGGAAGAACCTCGTCCTCGTGCTCGTCATCGCCCCGTTCTTCACGAGCTTCCTCATCCGGACGCTCGCGTGGCGCACGATCCTGTCCGACGACGGGTTCGTGACGCAGGTGGCGCGCACGCTGCACATCACCGACCTGCTCCAGGCGATCGGCCTGACGAACAACGACTCCCTGCTCTACTCGCAGTTCGGCGTCATCATGGGCCTGACCTACAACTTCCTGCCGTTCATGATCCTGCCGCTCTACACCTCGCTCGAGCGTCTCGACCCTCGCCTGCTCGAGGCGGCGGGCGACCTCTACGCGTCGCCGTGGCAGACCTTCCGGCGGGTCACGTGGCCGCTGTCGCTGCCCGGCGTGGTGGCCGGCACGTTGCTGACCTTCATCCCGGCGGCCGGCGACTTCGTCAACGCCAAGCTGCTCGGCAACACGCAGACCACGATGCTCGGCTCGGTCATCGACGTCCTGTTCCTGCGCGTCCTCGACTACCCGCTCGCTGCGGCCCTGTCGTTCATCATGCTCGTCACCATCGTGTCGATGGTCATGGTGTACGTCCGGAGGGCCGGGACGGAGGAGCTCCTCTGATGGCCTGGATCAAGCGGCACCTCATCGCCTTCGCCGGCCTTCTCGTGCTCGTGTACATGCTCGTACCGAACATCGTGGTCGCGGTCTTCTCGTTCAACGAGCCGAAGGGCCGGTTCAACTACAACTTCAACGAGTTCTCGACCGCTGCCTGGACGGATCCCTGTGGGGCACAGGGGATCTGCGAGTCACTGGGACTGAGCCTGCAGATCGGGGTCATCGCCTCGCTCGCCGCCACCGTGCTCGGCACGATGATCGCCTTCGCCCTCGGGCGCTACCGCTTCCGGGGCCGGTCCGCGACGAACCTGCTCATCTTCATGCCGATGGCCACGCCCGAGGTCGTCATGGGCTCGAGCCTGCTGACGCTGTTCCTCATGCTCGGCGTGCCGTCGGGACGCGGGGCGATCCTCATCGCGCACATCATGTTCTGCGTGTCGTTCGTCGTCGTCGCCGTCAAGGCGCGCGTCGCGACGCTCGACCCGAAGCTCGAGGAGGCGGCCGCTGACCTCGGCGCGAACCCGACGCAGACGTTCCTGCGGGTCACCTTCCCCCTCGCAGCCCCGGGGATCGCGGCCGGTGCCCTTCTCGCCTTCTCGCTGTCCTTCGACGACTACATCATCACGAACTTCAACGCGAGCCCGAGCTCGATCACGTTCCCGATGTACGTCTGGGGAGCCTCGGCCCGCGGCGTGCCCGTGCAGGTGTACGTCATCGGCACCCTGATGTTCCTGCTCGCCCTCGTGGTCGTCATGACCGGCCAGGTCGTGTCGCGACGTCGCAACCGACAGGTGGTCTGAACCGCCCATGCGTGTCCTCATGATCGGCTCCGGCGGGGTCGGTGACGCCGCTGCGCGCATCGCCGCCGAGCGTGACTACTTCGAGCAGTGGGTCGTCGCCGACTTCGACGAGACGCGTGCGCAACGCACCGTCGCGGCCGTGGCGGAGCGCCACCCGGGGGAGACGCGGTTCGTCGCGGCCCACGTCGACGCGTCCGACGCCGGTGCCGTCACCGCGCTCGCCCGCGAGCACGGCGCCACCCACGTGTTCAACGCCGTCGACCCGAAGTTCAACCTGTCGATCTTCAATGGTGCCAAGGCTGCCGACGCCGACTACCTCGACATGGCGATGAGCCTGTCGCGACCGCACCCCGAGCGCCCCTACGCCGAGACCGGCGTCAAGCTCGGCGACGAGCAGTTCGAGGTGGCGGGGGAGTGGGAGGCCGAGGGGCGTCTCGCCCTCGTCGGCATCGGCGTCGAGCCCGGGCTGTCCGACGTCTTCGCCCGCTACGCCGCCGACCACCTCTTCTCAGACATCGACGAGCTCGGCACCCGCGACGGCGCCAACCTCGTCGTGCGCGACGACGACGGCAACGAGATCTTCGCCCCGAGCTTCTCGATGTGGACGACCATCGAGGAGTGCCTCAACCCGCCGGTGGTCTGGGAGAAGGACCGCGGCTGGTACACGACCGAGCCGTTCAGCGAGCCGGAGGTCTTCCACTTCCCGGAGGGCATCGGGCCGGTCGAGTGCGTCAACGTCGAGCACGAGGAGGTGCTCCTCATGCCGCGGTGGGTCGAGGCGAAGCGGGCGACCTTCAAGTACGGCCTCGGCGAGGAGTTCATCACCATCCTCAAGGTGCTGCACACGCTCGGCCTCGACCGCACCGAGCCGGTGCGCGTCAAGGGCGTGGAGGTGTCGCCGCGCGACGTCGTCGCCGCCGTCCTGCCCGACCCGGCGACCATCGGTCCACGGATGACGGGCAAGACGTGCGCCGGCCTCTTCGTCACCGGCACCGGCACCGACGGGCAGCCGCGGCGCACGTACCTCTACCACGTCGTCGACAACGAGCAGACGATGCGTGACTACGGCGCCCAGTGCGTCGTGTGGCAGACCGCCGTCAACCCGGTCGTCGCACTCGAGCTGCTCGCGCGCGGCACGTGGAAGGGTGCCGGGGTGCTCGGCCCCGAGGCGTTCGACGCCGTCCCCTTCCTCGAGCTGCTCGCGGCCGCGAAGCCCGAGGGCTACGGCTCGCCCTGGGGTCTGGAGGACCGCTGAGCCGCCGGCCGGCTCACCTCCCAACCACCCTCGAACCACCGGCGAACCACCCCCGCACCACCCCCGCAACACCCGAGAGAGAACCGGTCCCCAGGGGACCTAGGCTGAGGAGCATGGCAGGCGTGACACAGGAGTCAGTGAAGGCGACCTTCGGGTCGGTGGTCGAGTCGGTACCCAAGGGGCTGTTCATCGGGGGGTCGTGGCGCGACAGCAGCAGCGGCGCCACCATCGCCGTCGAGGACCCGGCCACGGGCGAGGTCATCGCGCACGTGGCCGACGCGACCGTCGAGGACGGCCGGGCCGCGCTCGATGCCGCCGTGGCCGCCCAGGCCGACTGGGCGCGCACTGCCCCGCGCGACCGCGGTGAGATCCTCCGCGACGCCTACGAGCGCATCGTCGCGCGCACCGACGACTTCGCGACGCTCATGACCCTCGAGATGGGCAAGACGCTCGCCGAGTCGCGGGGCGAGGTCGCCTACGGCGCCGAGTTCTTCCGCTGGTTCTCCGAGGAGGCCGTGCGCATCTCCGGCCGCTGGTCGACCGCCCCCAACGGCGCGACGCGACTCATGACGATGAAGCAGCCCGTGGGGCCGACGCTCATGATCACGCCGTGGAACTTCCCTCTCGCCATGGGTACCCGCAAGATCGGCCCGGCCATCGCGGCGGGCTGCACGATGGTCGTCAAGCCGGCCAGCCAGACGCCCCTGACGATGCTCGCGCTCGCCGACCTCCTCAAGGAGTGCGGTGTGCCCGACGGCGTCCTCAACGTCGTCACGACGAGCCACACCGGCGACGTCATGGAGCCGCTCATCCGCGACCCCCGGCTGCGCAAGCTGACCTTCACCGGCTCGACGCCGGTGGGCCGCAAGCTCATCGAGCAGGCTGCAGAGGGGATCCTGCGCGTGTCGATGGAGCTCGGGGGCAACGCCCCGTTCCTCGTCTTCCCCGACGCCGACCTCGACAAGGCCGTCGAGGGCGCGATGCTGGCCAAGATGCGCAACATCGGCGAGGCCTGCACGGCCGCCAACCGCTTCTACGTCCACGAGTCGCTCGCCGCCGAGTTCTCCTCGCGGCTGGCCGAGCGGATGGGTTCGCTGACTCTCGGGCACGGCACCGAGGACGGCGTCGACGTCGGCCCGCTCGTCGACGAGAACGCGCGCACCAAGGTGAGCGCGCTCGTGCAGGACGCCGTCGACAAGGGCGCCCGGGTCCTCACCGGCGGCAAGGCCCGCGAGGGGGCCGGCTGGTTCTACGAGCCGACCGTCCTCGCCGACGTGCCCACCAGCGCCGACCTCGCCCGCGAGGAGATCTTCGGCCCGGTCGCACCGGTCACGTCGTTCTCCGACGACGACGAGGCCCTCCGGCTCGCCAACGACACCGAGTACGGCCTCGTGGCCTACCTGTTCACCCGCGACCTCTCCCGGGCCATCCGCGTCAGCGAGGAGCTCGAGTACGGCATGGTCGGCGTCAACCAGGGCATCGTGTCCAACCCGGCCGCGCCGTTCGGCGGCGTCAAGCAGTCGGGTGTCGGCCGCGAGGGCGGTTCCGAGGGCATCGAGGAGTACCTCGAGACGAAGTACGTCGGCATCGCGCTCTGACGCAAGGCAGCAGGCCGCACCCACGCGGCCCGATGCGAGCAGGACGCCGGGGCACCAGCGGGTGCCCCGGCGTCCTGCGTGAAAACGCGGTCACGGGAGGGGGTCCCGTGGTGCAATCGTGCGCATGGTCACCCCTGCTGGACACCGTGATGCCGGTTCGCTGCGCCCGCTCGACGCGCTGCTCACCGAGACCGACGACGTGCTGCGGCGCGGGGGCGTGGCCGGTGCCCAGGTGTGGCCGACCGCGTTCCCGGTCCTCGACGCGACGCTGACGGGCGGCTTCCGCGCGGGCGAGCTCGTGCTCCTCGGCGGCCCGGCCGGCCACGGCAAGACGACGCTCGGCGTGCAGATGGCCCGCAACGCCGTCGCGGCGGGCGGCTCGGCGGTCGTCTTCTCCTACGAGCACGAGTCGTACACGCTCCTCGAGCGCCTCATCTCGATGGAGGCCATGGAGGCGAGCGGCGCCTATGCGGGCGACGTCGCCGGCGTCGTCGAGGTGCGCCGTGCCCTGGAGGTCGGCTCGGGCGGCGCGTCCCTGGCTTCGGTGCTGGCCGACCTCCCCGGTGGTACGGCTGCCCACGAGGCCCTCACCGGCTACGGCGACCGGCTCCAGATCCACGAGTCCTCCGGTGCGACAACGTCGCTCGAGGAGATCGCGGCGGTCATCGGCCGGGTCACCCAGACCACGGGGCAGGCTCCGTTCGTCCTCATCGACTACATCCAGAAGGTGCCGGTCGACGGCGAGGACGAGAACGCGCGCGTCACCGCCGTGGCCGAGGGCCTCAAGGACCTCGCGCTCGCGGCGAGGGTGCCGATCGTCACCATCTCGGCGGCCGACAAGGAGTCCCTGGCCAGCGGGCACCGGATGCGGACCCACGACCTGCGCGGGTCCTCGGCCCTCGCCTACGAGGCCGACGTCGTCCTCATCGTCAACGACAAGGTCGACGTCGTCTCGCGCGAGCACCTCGTCTACGACCTCGGCAACATCCAGCGGTTCCGCGGCTGGACGGTCGTCACCATCGAGAAGAACCGTCACGGCCGGGCCGGCGTCGAGCTCGAGTTCGCCAAGGACTTCGAGCACGGGCGGTTCGAGCCGGACGGCAAGGCGGTCACCGAGCGCCTCATCGACGAGCGCGTCTTCGTCTCCTGAGGGCGCGACCATGGGCTTCCTGCGCGGTCTTCTCGGAGGCGGCGACACGC
>JAEXXY010000327.1 GCA_023451855.1 Actinomycetes bacterium | reverse complement strand
GCGAGCGCCATGCACGCCCACGTCCTGCTGACCAGCGACGTGGGCCCGGGTGCTCCTGAGCTCAGCCGATGACGCGGGCCGAGCGGTGCAGCTCGGCGAGGCCGACGTAGACCTCGGCGTTCGCCTTGATCCGCAGCACGCCCGCGTCGTCGATCTCGCGGCGCACCTTCCCGGGCACACCGGCCACGAGCGAGCGGGGCGGCACGACCGTGCCCTCGGGCACGACGGCCCCGGCGGCGACGAGGCTGCCGGCACCGATACGCGCGCCGTTGAGCACGACGGCCCCCATACCGACGAGGCAGTCGTCCTCGATCGTGCAGCCGTGCAGCACGGCCTGGTGACCGACCGAGACGCCCGAGCCGATCGTCGTGGGGTGCTCGGCGTCGGTGTGCACGACGACGCCGTCCTGCAGGTTGCTGCGCTCACCGAGGACGATCGGCTCGAAGTCTGCGCGCAGCACCGCGGTGTACCAGACGCTCGATCCCTCGCGGAGCTCGACGGCACCGAGCACCTCGGCGCTCGAGGCGATCCACGCCGTCTCGTGGACGGTCGGGGTCCGGTCTCCGAGGGAGTAGATCATGCGTCCTCCTGGCTGTGGGCCCTCGAGGGCGACCCGACGGCCGCCGCACCGGATGGGTGCGGCGGCCGCGGAAGGGGTCGTGAGGTCACGCTCAGTGTGCCTCACGGCAGGGGCGGACGCCTCACTCGCGCTCACTCATGGCCGCCGACCTCCGCCGACGCCATGCGGCGACGGATCCACGGCACGAGGGCCATGAGCACGGCCGTGAAGGCGAGCGTCATGACGCCGTTGACGACGTAGTACTGCGAGTCGGGCAGGCCGTCCATGGCCTTGATGAGCTGGGCGGCCAGCGCCTGGCCCGCGGCGACGGCGAGGAACCACAGCGCCATCGACTGGCTCGTGAACGCCTTCGGCGCGAGACGCGTCGTGGCCGACAGGCCGACCGGCGACAGGCACAGCTCGGCGACGGTCTGCAGCACGAAGACGGCGGTCAGCACGTACACCGGCGCGGTGTTGTGCTGGTAGGTCGCGAAGGCCCACGCCATGCCGAGCGCCGAGAGGCCGATGAGCCCGACGCCGAGCGCCATCTTGAACGGCGTCGACGGGAACTTGCCGGCCCGACGCGTCCAGATCCAGCCGAAGACCGGCGCGAGCAGGACGATGGCGAGCGGGTTGATCGACTGGAACCACTCGGGGTTGACCGTGACGCCGGCCACCTGCTTGACGGTGTTGTTCTCCGCGAAGAGCGCCATCTTGCCGGCGGCCTGCTCGAAGATCATCCAGAAGAGCATCGCGCCGACCCAGAGGGGCAGGTAGGCGAGCACGTGCCGCTTCTCCTGCGGCTGCACCTTCGGGCTGCGGAACATCATCGTGAAGTAGCCGATCGGCACCGCGATGGCGAGGATCGAGATGGCGTCGATGACCTGGTCGAGGACCGTGTCGCGCCAGAGCCCGGCGAGCAGCAGCAGCGCGACGAAGAGGACGACCGAGCCGACGGCGAGGCCGACGACCTTCGGCCGCTCCCGCGCCGAGAGCGGGTTCGGCACGTCGTCGCCGGCGCCCCTGAGCGCCTTGCGGCCGAGGACGAACCAGACGATGGCGATGGCCATGCCGACGGCGGCGGCGGCGAAGCCGGCGTGGTAGCCGTAGTGGTCGCGGAGGAAGCCGACGACGAGCGGCGAGAAGAACGAGCCGATGTTGATCGACATGTAGAAGATCGAGAAGCCGGCGTCGCGGCGCGGGTCCTGCTCGCGGTAGAGCGAGCCGACCATCGCGGACACGTTCGGCTTGAGCAGGCCCGTGCCGAGGGCGACGAGCGCGATGCCGAGCCAGGCCGAGCCGGCCGCGGGGATCGCGAGGCACAGGTGGCCGGCCATGATGACGATGCCGCCATAGAGGGTCGAGCGCCGGGCTCCGATGAGGCGGTCGGCGGTGAACCCGCCGATGACCGACAGCAGGTAGACCGAGGCGCCGTAGACGGCGACGACGGCGGTGCCGGTGTTCTCGTCGATGCCGAGGCCGCCGCCCGCCAGGGTGTCGGTGAGGAAGTAGAGGAGGATGGCCCGCATCCCGTAGTACGAGAAGCGCTCCCACAGCTCGACGAAGAAGAGCGTCGAGAGGCCCTTCGGGTGGCCGAGGAAGGCCCGGTCGTCGGGGTCTGCGACACCGGCTGGGGTGGGCGGGCGGTCCTGGATCTGGGTTGTCATGCGTGTTCTCCCGGCCCCGGGTCACGGGGCGGTCGGTGGTCGGACAGCCACCCAAAGTAGGGCGCGCACCACGCCGGACTCAAACCGCGCGCGTGCGGGCGACCTCCCGGCGCAGGTCCAGACCGGTGTGCAGCAGGCCCGTCGCGAGGGCCGCTCCGACGCCCTCCCCCGCACGGATCCGGAGGTCGAGGAGGGGCTCGAGGCCGAGCTCGCGGAGCACGGCAGCATGGGCCTTCTCACGCGAGCGCTGCCCGGCCACGAGGTGTGCGGCGGCGGCCGGCTCGACCCGGGCGGCGGCCAGCGCGGCGACCGAGGTGGCGAGCCCGTCGAGCACGACGACGCCCCCGGACGCGCACACGCCGAGGACGACGCCGTGGAGGACGGCGAGCTCTCCCCCGCCCAGACGCCGGAGCACCTCCGACGCGTCGAGGGCGCCGCCGGGCGGGACGACGCGCGCCAGCGCCCGCTCGACGACGTCGCGCTTGCGCTCGACCATCGCCGTGTCGGCCGAGGACCCTCGCCCGACCACGTCCGACGCGGGCAGCTGCAGCAGCGCTGCCGCGAGTGCGGCCGCGACGGTCGTGTTGCCGACGCCGATCTCGCCGAGGGCCACGGGGCCGGATCCGGCCAGGCGTTCGCCGTGCTCGCGGCCGAGCGCGACGAGGCTCGCGAAGGTGTCACTGTCGAGAGCATCAGTGTCGACGAGAT
>JAEXXY010000318.1 GCA_023451855.1 Actinomycetes bacterium | reverse complement strand
CGTCGGGGGAGGGCGGCCGATCTCGAGATCCCTGCGCGCGACCCCCGCCGACCGGCCGCGACGCCCTCTCCGGGCGACCGACGACGCGCCACGGGCGACAGCGGTCCGGGCGCTGCCTCCCTCGATTTGATAGGGCCCGTGCCGCTCTGGCACACTGTTCAGGTTGCTTGACGCGCGTTGCTGACCCATGTCGGCGTCGCCGCCCCTCGAGAGCCTCCTGACGGGGACTCGCCAGGACTCCTCTCGGAGGCCCGAGGGAAGCGCAATGCAACCCGGTTCGGCCGGGCACTCACGACGAAAGTGGCACTTCCGTGTGCACTTTCTCCTCGTGGAGAGGGCGACACGCCCGACCTCGGGGGTCGGAGGCCAAGGGAACCGGCAGTCAGAAGCGAGAGAGAGACGTTCATCAGATGGCGGGACAGAAGATCCGCATCCGGCTGAAGTCGTACGACCACGAGGTCATCGACAACTCGGCCCGGAAGATCGTTGACACAGTGACGCGCGCCGGCGCGACCGTGGTGGGCCCGGTCCCGCTGCCGACGGAGAAGAACGTCTTCGTCGTCATCCGGTCGCCGCACAAGTACAAGGACAGCCGCGAGCACTTCGAGATGCGCACGCACAAGCGCCTCATCGACATCATCGACCCGACGCCCAAGGCCGTCGACTCGCTGATGCGTCTCGACCTGCCGGCGGACGTCAACATCGAGATTAAGCTCTGAGGCGGTTGGTGAACATGACGACTGTTGCTCAGCAGAAGACCATCAAGGGCGTCCTCGGCGAGAAGCTCGGCATGACCCAGGTGTGGGACGCCGACAACCGCCTCGTGCCCGTGACCGTGGTCAAGGCCGGCCCCTGTGTCGTGACCCAGGTCCGCAGCGGCGACGCCGACGGCTACGACGCCGTCCAGATCGCCTTCGGCGCCATCGACCCGCGCAAGGTCAACAAGCCGATGACCGGCCACTTCGAGAAGGCCGGCGTGACGCCGCGCCGTCACCTCGTCGAGCTGCGCACCGCCGACGCCGGCGAGTACGAGCTCGGCCAGGAGATCACCGCCGAGTCCTTCGAGGCCGGCCAGCGCGTCGACGCCACCGGCACCACCAAGGGCAAGGGCTTCGCCGGTGTCATGAAGCGTCACGGCTTCCACGGCGTCTCCTCGTCGCACGGTGCGCACCGCAACCACCGCAAGCCGGGCTCCATCGGCGGCTGCGCCACGCCGGGCCGTGTCTTCAAGGGCATGCGCATGGCCGGTCGCATGGGTGGCGTCCGCCAGACGACCCAGAACCTCCAGATCCACGCCGTTGACGCCGAGAAGGGCCTCCTGCTCATCAAGGGTGCCGTCCCCGGCCCCCGCGGTGGCATCGTCCTGATCCGCACGGCTGCGAAGGGTGCATGATCCAGATGGCCACGAAGACCCCCAAGCTTCCCGCTGACATCTTCGACGTCCAGACCAACGTCCCGCTGATCCACCAGGTCGTGGTGGCCCAGCTCGCGGCCGCTCGTCAGGGCACGCACGCGACGAAGACCCGCGGCGAGGTCCGCGGCGGTGGGCGCAAGCCGTACCGCCAGAAGGGCACCGGTCGTGCCCGTCAGGGCTCGACGCGTGCGCCGCAGTTCGCCGGCGGTGGCGTCGTCCACGGCCCGCAGCCGCGTGACTACGCCCAGCGCACCCCCAAGAAGATGAAGGCCGCCGCCCTGCGCGGTGCCCTCTCCGACCGGGCCCGCTTCGAGCGCATCCACGTCGTCGACTCGATCGTCTCGGGCGAGGTCCCCTCGGCCAAGGACGCCGCGGCGTTCCTCGCCGGCCTGACCGAGCGTCCGAACCTGCTCGTCGTCCTCGAGCGTGGCGACGACCTGACGTTCAAGTCGGTCCGCAACCTGCAGAACGTCCACGTCCTGGTCTCCGACCAGCTCAACACCTACGACGTCCTCTGCGCCGACGACATCGTGTTCACCCAGGCCGCCCTCGACGCCTTCGTCGCCGGCAGCACCAAGGGTGCCGAGGCCGACAAGGAGGCCACCAAGTGAGCATCCACGCCAAGGACCCCCGCGACATCCTCATCGCGCCGGTCGTCTCCGAGAAGTCCTACGGGCTGCTCGACGAGGGCAAGTACACCTTCATCGTCGACCCGAGGGCCAACAAGACGGAGATCAAGATCGCCATCGAGCAGATCTTCGACGTCAAGGTCGACAAGGTCCACACCCTGAACCGCCAGGGCAAGAGCCGTCGCACCCGTTTCGGCATCGGCAAGCGCAAGGACACCAAGCGTGCGATCGTCTCCCTCCGCGAGGGCACGATCGACATCTTCGGTGCGGGCGCCTGAGACCGACGAAGAATCGTAAGGACTTAACGAACATGGGTATCCGCAAGTACAAGCCGACCACACCGGGCCGTCGCGGCTCGTCGGTCGCCGACTTCGTCGAGATCACGCGCAGCACCCCGGAGAAGTCGCTCGTGCGACCGCTCTCCAAGACGGGTGGCCGCAACAACGCCGGACGCATCACGACGCGTCACATCGGTGGTGGCCACAAGCGTGCCTACCGCGTCATCGACTTCCGTCGCCACGACAAGGACGGCGTGCCGGCCAAGGTCGCTCACATCGAGTACGACCCCAACCGCACGGCGCGCATCGCGCTCGTCCAGTACGCCGACGGCGAGAAGCGCTACATCCTGGCGCCGAACCGCCTCAAGCAGGGCGACCCGATCGAGAACGGCCCCGCCGCCGACATCAAGCCGGGCAACAGCCTGCCGCTGCGCAACATCCCCGTCGGTACGGTCGTGCACGCCATCGAGCTCAAGCCGGGTGGCGGCGCCAAGATCGCCCGCTCCGCCGGTGCTCGCGTCCAGCTCGTCGCCAAGGACGGCCCGTACGCGCAGCTGCGCATGCCGTCCGGTGAGATCCGCAACGTCGACGTGCGCTGCCGCGCCACGGTCGGCGAGGTGGGCAACGCAGAGCAGAGCAACATCAACTGGGGCAAGGCCGGCCGCATGCGCTGGAAGGGCAAGCGCCCGACCGTCCGCGGTGTCGCCATGAACCCGGTCGACCACCCGCACGGTGGTGGCGAGGGCAAGACGTCCGGTGGACGTCACCCGGTCAGCCCCTGGGGTCAGGCCGAGGGCCGCACCCGCAAGGGCCACAAGGAAAGCGACAAGCTCATCGTGCGTCGCCGTCGTACTGGCAAGAAGCGCTGATAAGGAGCCTTTGGAATGCCTCGTAGCCTCAAGAAGGGCCCCTTCATCGACGACCACCTTCAGAAGAAGGTGGACGCCCAGAACGAAGCGGGCACGAAGAACGTCATCAAGACCTGGTCGCGTCGTTCGGTCATCAGCCCGGACATGCTGAACCACACCTTCGCCGTCCACGACGGCCGCAAGCACGTCCCGGTGTTCGTCACCGAGTCGATGGTCGGCCACAAGCTCGGCGAGTTCGCACCGACCCGCACGTTCAAGGGTCACGTGAAGGACGACAAGAAGGGTCGTCGTCGCTGATGGCCATCGAATCCAAGGAAGTTGTCATGGAAGCCAAGGCTTCGGCCCGGCACGTCCGGGTCAGCCCCCAGAAGGCCCGCCGTGTCGTGGACCTGATCCGCGGCAAGGCCGCGACGGACGCCGTCACGGTGCTCACGTTCGCCCCGCAGTCGGCCTCCGACCCGGTCAAGAAGGTGCTCGAGAGCGCCATCGCCAACGCCCGGTTCAAGGCCGACAAGGAGTCGGTGGCCTTCGACGAGCGCAACCTCGTCATCACCGCCGCCTTCGTCGACGAGGGCCCCACCATGAAGCGTTTCCGTCCGCGTGCCCAGGGCCGCGCCGGTCGCATCAACAAGCGGACGAGCCACATCACCGTGGTCGTCACCCAGCCCGAGAACACGAAGGGAGCCCGCTGATGGGTCAGAAGGTCAACCCCCACGGCTTCCGTCTGGGCATCACCACCGACCACAAGAGCCGCTGGTTCGCCGACTCCACCAAGCAGGGTCAGCGCTACCGCGACTACGTGAAGGAAGACGTCGCCATCCGTCGCCTCATGGCGACCGGCATGGAGCGCGCGGGCATCGCCTCGGTCGAGATCGAGCGCACCCGTGACCGTGTCCGCGTCGACATCCACACGGCCCGCCCGGGCATCGTCATCGGTCGCCGCGGCGCCGAGGCCGACCGCATCCGCGGCGAGCTCGAGAAGCTCACCGGCAAGCAGGTCCAGCTCAACATCCTCGAGGTCAAGAACCCCGAGATCGTGTCCCAGCTGGTCGCCCAGGGCATCGCCGAGCAGCTCTCGGCCCGCGTGGCCTTCCGCCGCGCCATGCGCAAGGGCATGCAGTCCGCCCAGCGCGCCGGCGCCAAGGGCATCCGGGTGCAGGTCTCGGGCCGCCTCAACGGCGCCGAGATGAGCCGCACCGAGTTCTACCGCGAGGGTCGCGTCCCGCTGCACACGCTGCGTGCGCAGATCGACTACGGCTTCTACGAGGCCCGTACGACGTTCGGCCGCATCGGCGTCAAGGTGTGGATCTACAAGGGCGACCTGACGGCCAAGGAGCTCGCAGCCCAGCAGGCCGCCGCTCCGCGCCCGTCGCGTGGTCCGCGTCGTGACGGCGGTGACCGCCCGAACCGCGCCCGTCGTGGTGACCGCAACGAGACCGCCGCTGCTCCGGCAGTGAACGAGACCGCTGCTGCCGAGGCCCCCGCCGCGGCCAGCACCGAGAATGAGCAGGCCTGACCATGTTGATTCCCCGTCGAGTCAAGCACCGTAAGCAGCACCACCCGGATCGTCACGGTGCTGCCAAGGGTGGAACGAAGATCGCCTTCGGTGAGTACGGCATCCAGGCTCTCGAGCCGGCCTACGTCACCAACCGTCAGATCGAGTCCGCTCGTATCGCGATGACCCGCTACATCAAGCGTGGCGGAAAGGTCTGGATCAACATCTACCCGGACCGTCCGCTCACGAAGAAGCCCGCCGAGACCCGCATGGGTTCCGGTAAGGGCTCGCCCGAGTGGTGGGTCGCGAACGTCAAGCCGGGTCGCGTCATGTTCGAGCTCTCGGGCGTGGCCGAGCCGGTCGCCCGCGAGGCCATGCGTCTCGCGATGCACAAGCTCCCGATGAAGTGCCGCTTCGTCCAGCGTGAGGGTGGTGACAACTGATGGCAGTCGGAACGAAGGACCTGGCTCCGAACCAGCTGCGTGGTCTCGATGACACGAAGCTCGCCGACGAGCTGAAGAAGGCCAAGGAGGAGCTGTTCAACCTCCGGTTCCAGTCCGCCACGGGCCAGCTGGACAACCACGGTCGTCTGCGCGCGGTCAAGAAGGACATCGCGCGGATCTACACCGAGATGCGCGAGCGCGAGCTCGGCATCGGCTCGGCCCCGGTCGAGCAGGCTGTCCCGGCCAAGGCCGAGGACGACAAGGCCGAGAAGAAGGCCAAGAAGGCCGACAAGAAGGCCGAGAAGAAGGCCGACAAGAAGGCCGAGGCCGACACGGCTGAGGAGACCCAGGCATGAGCGAGAAGGACACCGTGACCACGGACGCGACCACCGGTTCGACCAGCGAGCGCAACTACCGCAAGACCCGTCAGGGCTACGTGGTGAGCGACAAGATGGACAAGACCGTCGTCGTCGAGGTCGAGGACCGCGTCAAGCACGCGCTCTACAGCAAGGTCATCCGTCGGACCTCCAAGGTCAAGGCGCACGACGAGAAGAACGAGGCCGGCGTCGGCGACCGCGTGCTCATCATGGAGACGCGTCCGCTCTCCGCGACGAAGCACTGGCGTGTCGTCGAGATCCTCGAGAAGGCCAAGTAAGCCACCCCCCATTTCCGTTCGGCAAGGCTCACCCGGGTGACCGGGTGAGAACCAGCACGACGACAGGAGTTAGACAGTGATTCAGCAGGAGTCGCGACTGCGCGTCGCCGACAACACCGGTGCCAAGGAGATCCTGTGCATCCGTGTTCTCGGCGGTTCGGGCCGTCGATACGCCGGCATCGGCGACACCATCGTCGCCACCGTCAAGGACGCCATCCCGGGCGGCAACGTCAAGAAGGGCGATGTGGTCAAGGCCGTCATCGTCCGGACCGTCAAGGAGCGTCGTCGTCCCGACGGCTCGTACATCAAGTTCGACGAGAACGCCGCGGTCATCCTGAAGAACGACGGTGACCCGCGTGGTACCCGCATCTTCGGTCCCGTCGGCCGTGAGCTGCGCGAGAAGAAGTTCATGAAGATCATCTCGCTCGCGCCGGAGGTGCTCTGACCCATGGCGAAGATGAAGATCAAGAAGGGTGACCTCGTCCAGGTCATCTCGGGCCGCAGCCAGAAGAACGGCGGCGACCGGGGCAAGCAGGGCAAGGTCATCGCGGTGTACCCCGAGACGCAGCGCGTGCTCGTCGAGGGCATCAACCGTGTCACCAAGCACGTCAAGGCCGGCGCCACCGCCCGTGGCACCCGCACCGGTGGCCTGACCCACACCGAGGCCGCGATCCACGTGAGCAACGTGGCCGTCGTCGACCCGGAGACGAAGAAGCCGACCCGCGTCAAGACGCGCGTCGAGACGGTCGAGCGAGGCGGTCGCCAGAAGGCGTCCCGCGTCCGCGTCGCCGTGAAGTCGGACAAGGACCTCTGAACATGACGCAGACCACCACCAAGCCGCGCCTCAAGCAGCGCTACCAGGACGAGGTCAAGGCCGCGCTCCAGGAGCAGTTCGGCCACGCCAACGTCATGCAGGTCCCCGGCGTCGTCAAGGTCGTCGTCAACATGGGTGTCGGTGACGCGGCGCGTGACAGCAAGCTCATCGAGGGTGCTGTCCGTGACCTCACCGCGATCACCGGCCAGAAGCCGATCGTGACGCGGGCCCGCAAGTCCATCGCCCAGTTCAAGCTCCGCGAGGGCATGCCGATCGGTGCGCACACGACGCTGCGCGGCGACCGCATGTGGGAGTTCCTCGACCGTCTCGTCACGATCGCGCTCCCGCGCATCCGTGACTTCCGTGGCCTGTCGCCGAAGCAGTTCGACGGCAACGGCAACTACACGTTCGGCCTGACGGAGCAGTCGATGTTCCACGAGATCGACCAGGACCGCATCGACCGCGTCCGTGGCATGGACATCACCGTCGTCACCACGGCCACCAACGACGACGAGGGTCGCGCGCTGCTCAAGCAGCTCGGCTTCCCCTTCAAGGAGAACTGACATGGCCAAGACCGCCCTGATCAACAAGGCGAACCGGAAGCCGAAGTTCAAGGTCCGCGCCTACACGCGGTGCCAGAAGTGCGGTCGCCCGCACTCGGTGTACCGCAAGTTCGGCCTGTGCCGCATCTGCCTTCGCGAGATGGCGCACGCGGGCGAGCTGCCGGGCGTGACCAAGAGCTCCTGGTAATCCACCGGTAGCCACCCAAAGACCAGCCAAAACCTCTGGCACCGTAGGTCGGCCCGGAGCGCCCGCAAGGCGCCCCGGTGTCCGAAACCCCGGTGAGGAAGGGCAAAGAGCCCACCATGACCATGACTGACCCGATTGCGGACATGCTGACCCGCGTCCGGAACGCCAACTCGGCGCACCACGACGTCGTCTCCATGCCGTACTCGAAGCTCAAGAAGAACATCGCCGAGATCCTCCAGGCCGAGGGCTACATCGCCTCCTGGAAGGTCGAGGAGGCCGAGGTCGGCCAGACGCTGACCATCGACCTCAAGTACGGCCCGAACCGCGAGCGCTCCATCGCCGGCGTGCGTCGCGTGAGCAAGCCCGGCCTGCGCGTCTACGCCAAGTCGACGAACCTGCCCAAGGTCCTCGGTGGCCTCGGCGTCGCGATCCTGTCGACGTCGAACGGTCTGCTGACCGACCGCCAGGCACACGAGAAGGGCGTGGGTGGGGAAGTCCTCGCCTACGTCTGGTAAGGAGACGCTGACATGTCGCGAATCGGACGACTCCCTGTCTCCATCCCCTCGGGTGTGGACGTCAACGTCGCGGGCCAGGACATCACCGTCAAGGGCCCCAAGGGTGAGCTCTCGCTGACCGTCGTCACGCCGATCACCGTCGAGGTCGCCGATGGCACCCTCGAGGTCAAGCGGCCCGACGACGAGCGTGACTCGCGCGCCCGCCACGGCCTGACGCGCTCGCTCATCAACAACATGGTCCTCGGTGTGACCGAGGGCTACGAGAAGAAGATGGAGATCCACGGCACGGGTTACCGTGTCGCCGCGAAGGGCTCGGACCTCGAGTTCTCGCTCGGATACTCGCACCCGATCCTCATCCAGGCTCCCGCCGGCATCAGCTTCGCCGTCGAGAACCCGACCCGCTTCTCGGTGCAGGGCATCGACAAGCAGCTCGTCGGTGAGGTCGCGGCCAACATCCGCAAGCTGCGCAAGCCCGACCCGTACAAGGGCAAGGGCGTTCGCTACGCGGGCGAGCAGATCCGTCGCAAGGTTGGAAAGGCCGGTAAGTAAGCCATGGCAATGATCATCAAGCGCGGCAAGTCCAAGGCTGCCGCCCGCATCCGTCGCCAGGTGCGCGGTCGCAAGAAGATCGCCGGCACGACGGCCCGTCCCCGCCTCGTCGTCTCGCGCTCGAGCCGTCACCTCTTCGTCCAGGTCGTCGACGACACGGTCGGCAAGACCGTCGCCTACGCCTCGACGATGGAGGCCGACCTCCGCGCGTTCGACGGCGACAAGACGGCCAAGGCCAAGAAGGTCGGCGAGCTCGTCGCCGCCCGCGCCAAGGACGCCGGTGTCGAGTCCGTCGTGTTCGACCGTGGTGGCAACAAGTACCACGGCCGCGTCGCGGCGATCGCCGAGGGCGCCCGCGAAGGCGGTCTGGCCCTGTGAGCAACTTCGTGAACGCAATTGTTGAGATGAGGAACATCTGATGCCCGGACAGCAGCGTCGAGGCACCGGCCCCGCCGGTGGCGGCGAGCGCACCGAGCGCGGAGACCGCCGTGACAACCGCGGTGGCCGCGACAACCGCGACAGCCGTGACGACAAGAACCAGTACGTCGAGCGCGTCGTGACCATCAACCGTGTCGCCAAGGTCGTCAAGGGTGGTCGTCGCTTCAGCTTCACGGCCCTCGTCGTCGTCGGTGACGGTGACGGCACCGTGGGCGTCGGCTACGGCAAGGCCAAGGAAGTTCCCTCGGCCATCGCCAAGGGTGTCGAGGAGGCCAAGAAGAACTTCTTCAAGGTCCCGCGCATCCAGGGCACCATCCCGCACCCCGTCCAGGGTGAGGCCGCGGCCGGTGTCGTCATGCTCCGTCCCGCCGCCCCCGGTACCGGTGTCATCGCCGGTGGCCCGGTGCGTGCGGTCCTGGAGTGCGCCGGCATCCACGACGTCCTGTCCAAGTCGCTGGGCTCGGACAACGCCATCAACATCGTGCACGCGACCGCGCAGGCCCTGCGCGACCTCGAGCGCCCCGAGTCGGTCGCTGCCCGCCGTGGCAAGACCCTCGAGGAGGTGGCCCCGGCCGCCATGCTCAAGGCCCGTGCCGCCGGTCTCGCCGAGGCCAAGGCCGCGGCCGACAAGGCTGGTGCGTGATGGCTCGTCTCAAGGTGACCCAGATCCGTTCCGAGATCGGTGGCAAGCAGAACCAGCGTGACACGCTGCGCAGCCTCGGTCTGAAGCGCATTGGCGACGTCGTCGTCAAGGAGGACCGTCCCGAGATCCGCGGGATGGTCAAGACGGTGACGCACCTCGTGACCGTCGAGGAGGTTGACTGACCATGGCTGAGGCCAAGAAGACCGAGGGCTCGGCCCTCAAGGTCCACCACCTGCGTCCGGCCCCCGGCGCCAAGACCCCCAAGACCCGCGTCGGTCGTGGTGAGGGCTCCAAGGGCAAGACCGCGGGTCGCGGTACCAAGGGTACGAAGGCCCGCTACCAGGTCCCGGAGCGCTTCGAGGGTGGCTCGATGCCGCTGCACATGCGCCTTCCCAAGCTCCGTGGCTTCAAGAACCCGTTCCGCACCGAGTACCAGGTCGTGAACCTGGACCGCCTGCAGACCCTCTTCCCGGAGGGTGGCCAGGTCTCGGTCGCCGACCTCGTGGCCAAGGGCGCCGTCCGTGACGGCTTCCCGGTCAAGGTGCTCGGCACGGGCGAGATCTCCGTCAAGGTGCAGGTCGAGGCGCACAAGTTCTCGGCTTCCGCCAAGGAGAAGATCGAGGCCGCCGGCGGCTCGGTCACGCCCCTCGCGGGCTGACCACCACCCGGTCGGACTCGATCCGGACCACCCCACACCTCGTGTGAGCAACGCCCCGGGCAGTCGCACCGCGGGTCGACGTGACGTCGACCACCGCGGAGCGGTGCCCGGGGCGTTGCGCCTTTGCGTTAACCTTCCACGGATTGCATGACTCAGGCCGCGCCACCGCGCGGCACCCCCAGGAGGACCCTGTGCTCGCCGCCTTCGTCCGCGCGTTCCGCACCCCGGACCTGCGCAAGAAGCTGCTCTTCACCCTCGGCATCATCGTGCTGTTCCGGCTCGGGTCCCACGTGCCCACGCCCGGCATCAGCTACACGCTGGTGCAGCAGTGCCTCCAGGCCGGCAAGGCCCGCGGCGGAAGTGACCAGAGCGGGTTCCTCAACCTCGCCAACCTCTTCTCCGGTGGCGCGCTCCTGCAGCTGTCGGTGTTCGCGCTGGGGATCATGCCCTACATCACGGCGAGCATCATCATCCAGCTGCTCACGGTCGTCATCCCGCGCTTCGAGGCGCTCAAGGAGGAGGGCCAGTCGGGGCAGGCGAAGCTGACGCAGTACACGCGCTACCTGACGATCGGCCTCGCGATCCTCCAGTCGGCGACGCTCGTCACCTTCGCGCGCAACCCCAGCAGCCTCTTCGGCGGTGACTGCCAGACGATCATGGTCGACCAGTCGATGGTCACCATCGTCATCATGGTCCTGACGATGACGGCCGGCACCGGCCTCATCATGTGGTTCGGCGAGCTCGTCACCGACAAGGGCGTCGGCAACGGCATGTCGCTCATGATCTTCACGTCCATCGCGGCCGGGTTCCCGGGCTCGCTCTGGGCCATCAAGGAGAACAAGGGCTGGGGCACGTTCCTGCTCATCATCATCCTCGGCATGTTCGTCATTGCCGCGGTCGTCTTCGTCGAGCAGTCCCAGCGCCGCATCCCGGTGCAGTACGCCAAGCGCATGGTCGGACGCCGCATGTACGGCGGCACGTCCACCTACATCCCGCTCAAGGTCAACATGGCCGGCGTCATCCCCGTCATCTTCGCCAGCTCGCTGCTGGCGCTGCCCGGCCTCGTCGCGCAGTTCAACAGCCGCGCCGACGGCAACAACGCAGCCTGGGTGACGTGGGTCCAGGCTCACCTCGTGAAGGGCGAGCACCCGATCTACATGGCGGTCTACGTCGCCCTCATCCTCTTCTTCACCTTCTTCTACGTGTCCATCACGTTCAACCCGACCGAGGTCGCGGAGAACATGAAGAAGTACGGCGGCTTCATCCCGGGTATCCGGGCCGGGCGACCCACGGCCGAGTACCTCAACTACGTCCTGACCCGAATCACCGTGCCGGGTGCCATCTACCTCGCGCTCATCTCGCTCATCCCGCTCGTGGCACTCGTGCTCGTCGGTGCGAACCAGAACTTCCCGTTCGGTGGCACCTCGATCCTCATCGTCGTCGGCGTGGGGCTCGAGACGGTCAAGCAGATCGAGGCGCAGCTCCAGCAGCGTCACTACGAAGGGTTCCTCCGCTGATGCCAGCCCCCAAGCGACTGATCATCCTCGGCCCGCCCGGCGCCGGGAAGGGCACCCAGGCCGCTCGCATCGCCGAGCGCCTGTCGATCCCGGCGATCTCCACCGGCGACATCTTCCGCTCGAACATCAAGAACGAGACCGAGCTCGGCCTCAAGGTCAAGGACATCCTCGCGTCGGGGGGCTACGTGCCCGACGAGGTCACCAACGAGATCGTCGAGGACCGCCTGTCCTGGGACGACGCCCTGGACGGCTTCCTGCTCGACGGCTACCCCCGCACGTCCGGCCAGGTCGAGGCGCTCGATGCGATGCTCGCCAAGCACGGCCACGCGCTCGACGCCGTCATCGAGCTCGTCGTCGACGAGGACGCCGTCGTCCAGCGCCTCCTCAAGCGCGCCGAGATCGAGGGGCGCGCCGACGACACCGAAGAGGTCATCCGCGAGCGCCAGGCGATCTACCGCAAGGAGACCGCGCCGCTGGCCGCGCACTACCAGCACGCCGGCCTGCTCGTGCAGGTCGACGGCATGGGCGAGGTCGACGAGGTCACCGACCGCGTCATCGCCGCACTGCCGCAGCACTGAGCGCACCCGCGCCCTCCACCAGCACGAACCACACGAAGGACGACGAGCAGACCTGTGTTCGGACGCAACCGACTGACCGGCCGCACCGACGAGCAGCTGCGCCTCATGCGTGAGGCGGGGCTGCTAGTCGGGCGCACCCTGGAGATGCTCCGGGGCGAAGTGCGCGAGGGCGTCACGACGCTGCAGCTCGACGCCCTCGCCGAGGACTTCATCCGCAGCCACGGCGGCATCCCGAACTTCCAGCTCGTCCCGGGCTACCGGCACACGCTGTGCACGAGCGTCAACGAGGAGGTCGTCCACGGCATCCCCGGCGACCGCGTCCTGCGAGCCGGTGACGTGCTGTCCGTCGACTGCGGGGCCGAGGTCAAGGGCTGGAACGGCGACGCCGCGTTCACGACCGTCGTCGGGGGCGTCGAGGCCGCGCGCCCCGAGGACCAGCACCTCATCGACGCCACCGAGGCGAGCCTCTACGCGGGTATCGCCGCGATGCGCGTCGGGGGCCGGCTCTACGCCGTCGGCGACGCCGTCGAGGCGAGCATCGAGGCGGCCGCCGAGCGCGACGGCCACACCTACGGCGTCGTCGACGAGTACGTCGGCCACGGCATCGGGCCGCAGATGCACATGGACCCCCAGATCCCGAACTACGCAGTGCGAGAGAGCGGTCCGAAGCTCGTCGACGGGTTCACCGGTGCGATCGAGCCGATGGTGACCCTCGGCACGACCGACACCCGCGTCCTGGACGACGACTGGACCGTCGTCACCACCGACGCCTCCCGCGCGGCGCACTGGGAGCACTCGGTCGCGGTGCGCCAGGACGGCCTGTGGATCCTCACGGCCGTCGACGGCGGCAAGGAGGCGCTCGAGCGCCTCGGCGCGCCGTACGCCCCCCTGGACTGACGACTGGCCCCTCGCCGTAGGGTCCGATCATCGAGCACATCCGAGCGCCGCACCCAGGCAGCGCCATCCCGGGCGGCTTGCCCTGCTTGCATATACATGCAGCCGCCATCCATTGCTCCGGTCGTTCGCAGCCGGATACCTTCCCTTTCGCTACATCCAACAGGGAAAGGTTCGACATGCGTTTCAAGAGGTTGATCGTCGCGTTCTTGGCCGTCATCGGCTTCGTCATCGCTGCACCGATGCAGGCAACCGCCGCCGAGGCAAGCTGGTTCGCCTCCAGCGGCTACTGCACCACCAACACGTACTGTTACGCGACCCACACCGGAACTCGAACCGCGCCGGTGCACGTGCTAGTGGACGTCGAGAGCTGTGGCGGTATCAACTGCAGCGACATCCAGCTCAAGTGGGTCCTGTACACGGACGGCAAGGCCAACTGTTACGGCTACTTCAAGGTCAGCGATCCCCAGAAGTCCTTCTGGTGCTACCCGGGCGCCTCCACGAAGACCGTGGGGCAGTTCTACGTGAACGTCGGCACTGCACGGGCCTACATCCACATCAAGAACTACTGACGGCGAGAGTGGGGCGCGTCGTCCGCGCCCCACTCTGCTGTCTCGCCTCGCACCGCGTAGCGTGCCGCCCGTGACCCTTCCTCGCAGCACCCCCTCTGCCCAGGACGTCGACGCCTCGGGCCTCCTCTCGTTCGTCGACGCCGTCGAGGCGGGCCGCCTCGGCCTGCACAGCGTCATGGTCGCCCGGCACGGGCACGTCGTCGCCGAGGGTTGGTGGCGTCCCTACTCGGCCGACCGCGTCCACCTCGGCTACTCCCTGTCCAAGACGCTGACGGCCACGGCTGTCGGCTTCCTCGTGCAGGAGGGGCGCCTCTCCCTCGAGGACCGGGTGCTGGACCACTTCCCCGAGTACGACCCGGCCACGGTGCCGGCCGGCTGGCACGACGTGCGGATCAAGCACTGCCTCTCGATGACGGTCGGGCACGAGGAGGACGCGTGGGCCCACGTCTTCGACCGGATGAGCGGCACGGCAGCGGCGGAGACGGACGACTGGGTGCCACGCGTCCTCGCGACCGAGCCCACGCGCGAGCCGGGCACCCACTTCGCCTACAACCAGGTGGCCACCTACCTGCTGTCGGTCATCGTGGGCCGCCTCACCGGCGTCGGTCTGGCCGAGGCGCTCCGGCCGCGCCTGCTGACGCCGCTGGGGCTGCCCGACGTGCCGTGGCACCGTGACCCACTGGGGCGCGAGCTCGGCTTCACCGGGGCGCACCTGACGACCGAGGGCATCGCGTCCGTGGCCCAGCTCTACCTCGACCGCGGCTGCTGGCAGGGTCGCCAGCTGCTGCCGGAGGCCTGGGTGTACGAGGCGTCCCGCGCGTTCGGGCCGCTGGCCGAGGACCCGGCGACCGAGCCCGACTGGGCCCGCGGATACGGCTACTCGTTCTGGATGCAGCGGTCCGGGTTCCGCGGCGACGGCGCCTTCGGCCAGTTCCTCATCGTGCTGCCCGAGCACGACACCGTCGTGGCGATCACCGCCGAGCAGGCGAGGATGCAGGCGACCCTCGACATGCTGTGGGAGCACGTCGTGCCTGCGATCGGACGCCCGGGCTCGCCGGCGGCCGACGCAGCCCTGGCCGATCGGCTTGCGGCACTTGAGATCCCGGCCATGGCGGGGGAGGCGCTCGGGCCCGACCACGCCGAGTTCCTGCGCTCCGACGCCTCCGACCTCGCGGCTGACTACACGGCGGTGTCGGTGACCCGGGCCGAGGGCGGGCACACCCTCGGCCTGCTGCGTCGTGACACGTGGCTGACGGTGCCGGTTGCCTCGGGTGGCTGGCGCGAGTCCGAGCTCGTCGGCGGGGGCGCGACCCTGCCCGTCGTGGCGAGCGGTGGCTGGGTCGACGAGGACACCTTCCGGGCCGAGGTCATCCCGATCGAGACCCCGCACCGGTTCCGCGTCGAGGCCCGGCTGCGCGGCGGCGACGCCGACCTGACGTGGCGGATGGTGCCGCTGACCGGCCACGACCCGCTCTGGCTGTCCACCCGCTGGGCCTGACCGGCCCCTCGTCGACGTCCCTGGGAGAACAGGGGAGCGTTGTCGGTGGGGAGGCGCAGAATCGTGGGGATACGACGACGCGTCGGAAGGGACGGACATGGCCGGGGACGAGCAGGCAACCGAGCGGGCAACCGAGCGCACGGCGGCACGAGGGGCGGACGCGTCCGTAGACGTCGGCGACGGCAGGGCCGCCGACGCGTCCGCCGGCTCGACCCGCGGGGTTGCTCCCGGCGCTGCGACGGGCCCGGCGACCCGTGCCGTCCCGGACGGCGGTGTGCCCGAAGGACACAACCCGTGGCCGGCCCTGTGGGCCATGGTCATCGGGTTCTTCATGATCCTCGTCGACTCGACGATCGTCTCGGTCGCGACGCCGGCGATCATGCGTGGCCTCGACTCCGACGTCAACGGCGTCATCTGGGTCACGAGCGCTTACCTGCTGGCCTATGCCACCCCGCTGCTCATCACCGGGCGGCTCGGCGACCGCTACGGGCCGAAGAACCTCTACCTCATCGGCCTGGCCGTCTTCACGGCCGCGTCCCTCTGGTGCGGCCTGACCACGACGATCACCATGCTCGTCGTGGCCCGCGTCGTCCAGGGCCTCGGCGCCGCGATGCTGACGCCGCAGACGATGGCCGTCATCACGCGCACGTTCCCCGCCACCTCCCGTGGCCAGGCCATGGCCCTGTGGGGCGCCACGGCCGGCGTGGCCATCCTCGTGGGCCCCATCGTCGGTGGGCTGCTCGTCGACGGCCCCGGCTGGGAGTGGATCTTCTTCATCAACGTCCCGGTCGGCATCATCGGCTTCGTCCTCTGCAGCCGGCTCGTGCCGCACCTGCCGACCCACAGCCACACCTTCGACTGGCTCGGCGTCGCGCTGTCGGCCGTCGGCATGTTCCTGCTCGTCTTCGGGGTGCAGGAGGGCGAGACCTACGACTGGGGCACCATCAGTGGCGTCGTCTCGGTGCCGTTGCTCATCGGCGCGGGTCTGCTGGTCCTGGCCCTGTTCGTCGTCTGGCAGGCCCGCAACCGCCGCGAGCCGTTGCTGCCGCTCGGGCTCTTCCGCGACCGCAACTTCTCCCTGGCCAACATCGCCATCACCACCATCGGGTTCTCGATCACGGCGATGGGCTTCCCGTTCATGCTCTACGCGCAGGTGGTCCGGGGCCTGACCCCGACGCAGTCGGCCCTGCTGCTCGTGCCGATGGCCGTCATCAGCGGAGGCCTCGCGCCGGTGGCCGGTCGGATGGCCGACCGGGTGCACCCGCGGGGCATCACCGCGGTCGGGATCGCGCTGACGTCGGCCTCCCTCGTGTGGCTCGCGCTCATGATGAAGCCGGAGACGCAGACGTGGCAGCTGCTCCCGCCGATGGCCCTCATGGGCCTCGGCAACGCCTTCATGTGGGGGCCGCTGGGGGCGACCGCCACCCGCAACCTGCCGTTGCGTGCGGCCGGCGCCGGCTCCGGCGTCTACAACACGACGCGCCAGGTGGGTGCGGTTCTCGGCAGCGCCGCGATCGCCGCGCTCATCGAGGCCCGCCTCGCCGCCGACCTGCCCGGCATGACCGCCGGCGCCGGTGGGATGCACCAGGCGTTCGGTCGCACGCTGCCGCCGCAGGTGCGCGAGGGCTTCTCGAGCGCCATGAGCGAGGCCATGCTCCTGCCCGGGCTCGTCCTCCTCGTCGGTGTCGTCGCCGTCCTCTTCTTCGAGCGCCCGCAGACCCACCCGGCCTGAGGCGCCGTCCCCTGCGCCGCGGGCACGTCTCGCGTGACGGCGCGGCTGCGTCAGCGGCCCAGGCGTCCGGCGCGGCCACCGACGTGCACGACCAGCCGCTCGGCGACCACCCGGGCGTTGGCCTGGAGCACCTCGAGCGGCACGCGCGGGAGGTTCTCCTCCCAGTCGATGAGGGGTGAGCCGCGGAACTGGAGCATCCGGGCGGGCCGGCCGAGGAAGAACAGGTGCAGGTGGGCGCCACCGTCGCCGTACTTGGCCAGCTGGACGCGCCCGACGCTCGGCAGGTGCTCGACCCCGTCGGAGACCGCGACGACGAGCTGGCCCATCTCGGCCGCGAGGTCGCCAGGCAGGGACGGCAGGTCGTGGTGCTCGAGGGGAGTGAGCACGAGCATGACGGGCAGCCCGGTGTCGGTGGTGAGGGTGAGGCGCCACCGGTCGTTGTTCCAGACGAGCCGTGCATCGGCGTCGGGCGTGGCCTCCGGCTCCGTGGCGCCGGGCTGGGCGCACCAGCAGTCGGCCGGCTGCTCGCCGCGTCGGGGCGGTTCCTCGTCGGCGGGCGGCTGAACCGGCTTGAGGCGAAGGCTCTCGACCTCGTAGGGGTAGATGTCCCAGCCGGGCATCTCCTCGACGGCGACGGGCAGACGGCCGTCCGGACCGGCGGCCGCGGCGATCCGCGCGTAGTAGTCCTCGACGCTCTCGGCCGCCTCGGGCGGCGCGGTGACGACGTCCGTGACATCGGGCGGGGTGCTGGCGTCGGTGCGCTCGCTCATCCCGCCAGTATGCCGTCGCCCCGGCGCGTGCGCCGGGGCGCGACCGGACGTGCCGGCCGCGCCCCGGTGTCGGGCTCGAGGGAGGCGGACGCCTCCGGTGTCAGCTCGGCTGCGGTGTCGTGCAGCCGATCCGGGGGTCGATGCCCACGTAGTTGAGCGGGCCGGCGACGATCGTCACGGCCGCGCTCGCGACGCGGCTGCAGTTCGGCGCCGAGGAGCCGAAGTAGCCGCGCTGGAACGCCGCGATGACGCCGATGAGGAGCCAGACGAGAACGACGATGGACGTGATGCGGGTTCCTGAGCGCCTGCGGGCTGCCATGGTGACCTTTCGTGGAGGGCTTCGCCGGGCGGCGGAGCGGTCGGGACGGCGGGTGCCGGGCCGTGCGGTGACCGGGCCGTCCAAACGAGCAGGGGCGGCCGCGGCCCTCGCGGGACCGGCGACGTGGTCGACGCCCCCGCGTGGACCACCACCGGGACGCGTACCCGATCGGTCCGGGATGCCGTCACCGGGGACGGTGGCTCGGTCCGGAACGCCCCGCCGGTGCGGTCTGCACTGCACCATGGAGGCGTGGGACCCCTCACCGACTACCTGGCAAACCTGCCTGGACCCGAGCAGGAGGCGCTGCGCCACGTCGCGGACCTCGTACGACGCATCGCCCCCGACGCCGAGGAGGGCACGAGCTACGGCATGCCGGCCCTGCGCCTCGCCGGCCGGCCGCTCGTCGGGTTCACCGCGGCGAAGGGCCACCTGTCGCTCTTCCCGTTCAGCCCGGCCGTCGTCGACGCCGTGCGCGGTGACCTCGAGGGTTTCTCGCTGTCGAAGGGAACGATCCGCTTCGGCGTCGACCAGCCGCTGCCGGACGCCGTCGTCGAGCGTGTCGTCGCCCTGCGCCGGGCCGAGCTGGACGCCTGAGCCCGCGTCCCGCGGAGGTTCGCCGTCGGCTCGTGCCCGCTCAGAGCAGGCCCGCGTCGAGGGCCGCCCGCGCCCGCGACACCCACCACGCGAGGTCGGCACGCTCACGGTGCCGCTTGTCGGGGTCGGGGTGCAGGGCCGCGTCGAGCGCCTTGTTCCACCCGAGCCAGACGAGGCCGGCGAGCAGCGCGAGGCGCATCGCCTGCTCGTCGTGGGCCGGGCCGAGCGCGTCCGCGTACTCGGCGAGGATCTCCTCGCGACTGGCGTCGACCACCTGGGAGCATCCGGCGACGAACCGGGCGACATCGACCGCTCCCGGCCCATAGACCACCATCGCCCAGTCGATGAGGACCAGCCGGTCGCCCTCGAACGCCATGTTCACGGTGGCGAGGTCGCCGTGCAGCAGCGTCGACGGCCGGCGCAGTAACGCCTCGGCAAGGGGACCCGGATCGTCCAGGAGGCCGGCCACGGCGGCGGCGACGTCGTGGGGGACCTGCTCGCCGAACAGCTCCCAGCCGCGCACGGTCGCGGCGGCGAGCGGGTTCCCCTCGTCGACGTGGGCTCGCATCCGGGCGGGGGAGAACAGCGCGAGGTGGTCGGTGAGCGGCGTGAGTCCCTCGACGGGGCGGTCCAGGAAGGCGAGGTGCAGGTCGGCGACGCGACGGAGCATCCATCGGAGCCGGGACCGGTCGAGCCGGTGCTCCCACGTCAGGACCTCGTCGCCGAGGTCGCGCATGACGACAACGGTCGTGTCGTCCTCCACCCAGGCCCCGACGACGGGGTGGCCGACGCTCGAGGGCAGCCGGTCGAGCAGCCCGGTCGACCACGCGACGTACTCGGACCCGACCTGCTCACCCCGGCTGGCCATGAGCAGGTCGTCGCGAGGCGAGAACCGCTTGACGACGAGCCGGCGCCCGTCGGTGAGGACCACCTGTTCCAGCGCGGCCCCCGACTTGCCCGCGTGCTCCGCGAGCGTCGTCCGCGACCGGGCGTGCTCCACCTGCTCCTTCAGCGGCATCGCACCGTCGGACACTGGCACTGCCCACCTCCGGCACCCCTCGCCCGGACCCGCCCCGACGAGGGCGCGCCGGCTCGTCCGCCGGATCATCCGGGGACGTTCCTGCGATCCAGTCTGCGTGCTCCGGGGGAGCACGGCGACGATTTCAGGAACGGCGGGATCTGGCGTAGTCTTGTGCGTTGGGTGTCGTGTGCCTCGACGCTCGTTGTTGGTCTGCGCCCTGTGCGTGGGCACCACGGCACATTCGAGGTCGGGCCACACCGCGGTCCGGCCACCGACAGATTGATGGAGGACATGGCCAAGAAGGACGGTGTCATCGAGATCGAGGGCACGATCGTCGAGGCTCTCCCGAACGCGATGTTCCGGGTCGAGCTCACCAACGGTCACAAGGTGCTCGCCCACATCTCGGGCAAGATGCGTCAGCACTACATCCGGATCCTCCCCGAGGACCGGGTCGTCGTCGAGCTCTCGCCCTATGACCTGACCCGCGGTCGGATCGTCTTCCGCTACCGCTGATCGCCTGGGCCGGAGCGCGCGCACCCACGGGTGCGGGTCGCCCCGGCACGAGCGTGAGGCACCACTCCCGATTCCCCAACCAGCACCTGCGCGTCACGGGCCGACCACGGTCCGCGAGGAGCAGGCGCGCGATCTGAAGACAGCAGGCAGATGAAGGTTCAGCCGAGCGTCAAGAAGATCTGCGACAAGTGCAAGGTGATCCGCCGCAACGGGCGGGTCATGGTGATCTGCGAGAACCTGCGCCACAAGCAGCGCCAGGGCTGAGCAGACCCACCACCTTCGCCGTCGACAGTCTTCGACAGCACGCAACACATGCATGACAGCAGCACCCGGCCCCTGATGACCGACCGTCGAGTCGGCGCAGGATGTCACCCCCGGCTCGGAGGCCGGGGACCGGCGGTCGTCCTTCTGCGAGGCGACCGAGCACCGGACCGGTGACTGCTCCAGACCTCCGCGAACACAGAAATCAGGAGAACACCCAACATGGCTCGTCTTGTTGGCGTCGACCTTCCGCGCGAGAAGCGCGTCGAGGTCGCTCTGACCTACATCTTCGGTGTGGGTCGCACCCGTTCCAAGGAGGCGCTGGTTGCCACCGGCGTCGACCCCAACACCCGCGTCAAGGACCTCGGTGAGGCCGAGCTCGTGGCGCTTCGTGACTTCCTCGAGGGCAACTACCGCCTCGAGGGCGACCTTCGCCGTGAGGTCCAGGCCGACATCCGTCGCAAGGTCGAGATCGGCTCCTACGAGGGTCTTCGTCACCGTCGCGGTCTGCCGGTGCGCGGCCAGCGCACCAAGACCAACGCGCGCACCCGCAAGGGCCCGAAGCGCACCGTGGCCGGCAAGAAGAAGGCCAAGTGACGCTGACCGCCTCGCGGTCGCGTCCCACCGACACACTCTGACGTAGGAGAAACATGCCTCCCAAGGCTCGTACGACGAAGGTTCGTCGTAAGGAAAAGAAGAACGTCGCCCACGGGCACGCTCACATCAAGAGCACGTTCAACAACACCATCATCTCGATCACGGACCCCACCGGCGCCGTGATCTCGTGGGCCTCCGCCGGCCAGGTCGGCTTCAAGGGCTCGCGCAAGTCCACCCCGTTCGCTGCCCAGATGGCGGCCGAGGCTGCGGCCCGGCGCGCGATGGAGCACGGCATGCGCAAGGTCGACGTCTTCGTGAAGGGCCCGGGCTCGGGCCGCGAGACGGCGATCCGCTCGCTGACCGCCACCGGCCTCGAGGTCGGCGCGATCAGCGACGTCACGCCCACGCCGCACAACGGTGTCCGTCCGCCCAAGCGCCGTCGCGTTTGATCCGGCCTGAGCGAAGGAAGTAGAGAACCATGGCTCGTTACACCGGCCCGATCACCAAGAAGTCGCGTCGTCTCAAGATGGACCTCGTCGGCGGCGACAAGAACTTCGAGCTCCGCCCGTTCCCGCCCGGCCAGCACGGCCGTCGCCGGATCCAGGAGAAGGAGTACCTCACCCAGCTGCAGGAGAAGCAGCGCGCCCGCTTCACCTACGGCGTCATGGAGAAGCAGTTCGTCCGGTACTACAAGGAGGCGGCCCGCCGCCCCGGCAAGACCGGTGAGAACCTGCTCCAGATCCTCGAGTCCCGTCTCGACAACGTGGTCTACCGCGCGGGCCTGGCCCGTACGCGTCGCCACGCGCGTCAGCTCGTGACCCACGGTCACTTCGAGGTCAACGGCGTGCGCGTCGACGTCCCGAGCTACCGCGTCGAGCAGTACGACATCATCACGGTCCGCAAGCAGTCCGTCGAGAGCTTCCCGTTCGAGCTGGCCCGCCAGACGTTCGGCGAGCGTCCCGTCCCGGCCTGGATGCAGGTCGTCGACGGCTCGCTGCAGATCCTCATCCACCAGCTCCCGGTGCGTGCGCAGATCGACTCGCAGCTCACCGAGCAGCTGATCGTCGAGCTCTACTCGAAGAACTGACGCTTGCCGGTGCGTGCCGCGGGGTCCTCCCGCCGGCACGCACCGGACGCGTCCGCGGGGTCAGGTCGCAGACAGAGTCGACCAGGCCCGCCCGGCTCGCGACCGGGCAGTTTCACGAGGCGTCATATGGCGGGCGCCCGTGGGAAGGAACTGAACAGTGCTCATCGCACAGCGTCCCGTGCTCTCCGAAGAGGTCGTGGTCGAGAACCGCAGCCGCTTCACCATCGAGCCGCTCGAGCCGGGCTTCGGCTACACGCTCGGCAACTCCCTGCGTCGCACCCTGCTCTCGAGCATCCCGGGTGCCGCGGTGACCTCCATCCGCATCGACGGCGTGCTCCACGAGTTCACGACGGTGCCGGGGGTCAAGGAGGACGTCACCGAGATGATCCTCAACATCAAGGGCCTCGTCGTCTCCTCGGAGCACGACGAGCCGGTCGTCATGTACCTGCGCAAGCAGGGCCCGGGCGTCGTCACCGCCGCCGACATCACGCCTCCGGCGGGTGTCGAGGTGCACAACCCCGACCTGCAGATCGCGACGCTGAACGACAAGGGCAAGCTCGAGATGGAGCTGACGGTCGAGCGTGGCCGTGGCTACGTGTCGGCGCAGCAGAACAAGTCCGGTGACCAGGAGATCGGCCGCATCCCGGTCGACTCGATCTACAGCCCGGTGCTCGCCGTGACCTACAAGGTCGAGGCGACCCGTGTCGAGCAGCGCACCGACTTCGACAAGCTCATCGTCGACGTCGAGACGAAGAACTCGATGACCCCGCGCGACGCCATGGCCTCGGCCGGCAAGACGCTGGTCGAGCTCTTCGGCCTGGCCCGCGAGCTCAACGTCGAGGCCGAGGGCATCGACATGGGCCCGTCGCCGACCGACGCCGCGCTGGCCGCCGACCTCGCGCTGCCGATCGAGGACCTCGACCTCACGGTGCGTTCCTACAACTGCCTCAAGCGCGAGGGCATCCACACCGTGGGTGAGCTCATCAGCCGCTCGGAGCAGGACCTGCTCGACATCCGCAACTTCGGTGCGAAGTCGATCGACGAGGTCAAGGCCAAGCTCGCCGGTATGGGCCTCGCGCTCAAGGACAGCCCGCCCGGGTTCGACCCGTCGGCCCTCGTCGAGGGCT
>JAEXXY010000288.1 GCA_023451855.1 Actinomycetes bacterium | reverse complement strand
GGCTCGACCCGGGCGTCCGATGCCCAGCCTCTGGGCTACCTCGCCCACCAGGTGCACCGCGGCGTCGCCGTGGCGCTCGGCGACCCGGTGGCCGCCGACACCGCGACGCGGGCCCGCGTCCTCGCGGCGTTCGTCGACGACCAGGAGGCCCGCGGCCGGCAGGTGTGCTTCTTCTCCGTGAGCGACGAGGTGCGCGCCTGGGGCACCGACCGCGGCTACCGCTCGCTGACGGTCGCCGAGGAGGCCCTCATCGACCTGCCGACGCTGCAGTTCACCGGCAAGCGTTGGCAGGACGTCCGCACCGCCCTGAACCGGGCCGGCAAGGACGGTGTCACATACCGCGAGGGCCACCTGGCCGACATGCCGCGCGGCGTCCTGAGCCAGGTCCGCGCGATCTCCGAGCTGTGGGTGGGCGACAAGGGGCTGCCCGAGATGGGGTTCACCCTGGGCGGCATCGACGAGGCCCTCGACCGGCACGTGCGCGTCGGTCTGGCCGTCGACGCCGACCACACCGTCCACGGCGTCACGTCGTGGCTCCCGGTGCACGCCGCCGGCGGCGTCGTGCGCGGATGGACCCTCGATGTCATGCGGCGCCTGCCCGACGGCTTCCGCCCGGTCACCGAGTTCCTCATCGCGAGCGCGTGCCTGTCGTTCCGCGAGGCGGGCGCCGAGGTCGTGTCGCTGTCCGGAGCGCCGCTCGCGCACGCCAGAGGTGCAGGCCCCGACGCCGGGGTCGAGCCGCTCGACCGCCTCCTCGGCTCGCTCGGCGAGGCCCTGGAGCCGCTCTACGGGTTCCGGTCGCTGGAGAGCTTCAAGCAGAAGTTCTCCCCGCGCGGCGTGCCCCTGCACCTCGTCTTCCGCGACGAGGCGGCCCTGCCGCGAATCGGCCTGGCGATCACGTCGGCCTACCTGCCCGGCGCCTCGATGCGTGAGCTCGTCCTGGCGGGGGTGCGGGCGCGCCGCGAGTGAACCGCCCTGACATGCACAAAGACCCCGGTCCTGGTGGACCGGGGTCTTCTGCTGCTCCTGCGAGCATCACGTAGCCCCGACGGGATTCGAACCCGCGCTACCGCCTTGAGAGGGCGGCGTGCTAGGCCGCTACACAACGGGGCCGTGAGCGGTGCCGATCGCTCGGCACAGGAGAGAACCTTACCGGCTGGTGAGGATTTCTCCGAATCGGCTCCCCCGAGGGAGAACCAGAGCTGGGGTACCAGGACTCGAACCTAGAATGACGGAACCAGAAACCGTAGTGTTGCCAATTACACCATACCCCAAGGGGTTTCACTCCCGAGCGCGCCTTGCGGCCTTCTGCGGTGGTGAACCGAGTGGAAATGTTACCGGTCGACCACCGAACCCCCAAATCGAGTCGCACGCAGGGCCCGGGCCACGACGCCCAGCCCGTCGACATGTCCATCGTCGCGAGGACAGGCAGCTGGACAACGGGGTCAGTCCCGCGGGCCCTTGCGATACGGCTTGGACCGGGCCGGCCGCCCGCCCCGCTCCTGCGACTCGCTCAGCTCGATGAGCTGACCCGAGATGCGCGTCGAGCGCAGCTTGTCCCACGTGCCGGGTGGCAGCGTCGCCGGCAGCTCGACGAGGGAGTGGTCGGCGCGGATGTCGATGTGCCCGAAGTCCTGCCGGCCCAGGCCGCCCTCGTTGGCGAGCGCGCCGACGATCTGTCGTGGTTCGACCTTGTGGCGGCGTCCGACGGCGATCCGGTACGTCGCCATCGGCCCGGACGTGCCCCGCCGCGGACCCCGGTCGGCTCGGTCACCCCGGCTGTTGCGGTCGATGCGAGGACGGCCCTCGCGGTCACCGTGTCCGTCACGACGGTCGCGTGGGCCACGGTCGTCGAAGGTTCTTGCGGGACGGACCGGCTCGGGGTCGAGCAGCATCGGCTCGTCACCCTGGAGCACGACGGCCAGGGCCGCGGCGACGTCGGCCTCGGGCACGTTGTGCTCGTTGACGTAGTGGGCGATGACGTCGCGGAAGAAGTCGACCTTGTCGGTCGAGAGGGCCTCGGTGATGGCGTCGTCGAAGCGAGTCAGGCGCGTCGCGTTGATGTCGTCGACGGTCGGCAGGTTCATCGGGGTGAGCGACTGCCGGGTGGCCTTCTCGATGGCCTTGAGCAGGTGGCGCTCGCGCGGTGTGACGAAGGAGATGGCGTCGCCGCTGCGGCCGGCACGGCCGGTGCGGCCGATGCGGTGCACGTAGGACTCGGTGTCGGTGGGGATGTCGTAGTTGACGACGTGGCTGATGCGCTCCACGTCGAGCCCGCGGGCCGCGACGTCGGTGGCGACGAGGATGTCGAGCTTGCCCGACTTCAGCTGGTCGACGGTGCGCTCGCGCTGGTTCTGGGCGATGTCGCCGTTGATCGCCATGGCCGAGAACCCGCGGGCCCGGAGCTTCTCGGCAAGCGTCTCGGTCTCGTTCTTCGTGCGGACGAAGACGATCATCCCCTCGAAGTTCTCGACCTCGAGGATGCGGGTGAGGGCGTCGACCTTCTGCGGGTAGCTCACGGTGAGGTAGCGCTGGGTGATGTTCGGGGCCGTCGACGTCGTCGTCTTGACGGTGATCTCGACCGGGTCCTGGAGGTACTTCTTCGAGATGCGCCGGATCTGCGCAGGCATCGTCGCCGAGAAGAGCGCGACCTGCTTGTCGTCCGGGGTGTCGGCCAGAATCGTCTCGACGTCGTCGGCGAAGCCCATCTTGAGCATCTCGTCGGCCTCGTCGAGCACGAGGTAGCGCAGCTCGCTGAGGTCGAGCGTGCCCTTCTCGAGGTGGTCCATGATGCGGCCCGGCGTGCCGACGACGATGTGGACGCCGCGGCGCAGCGCACTCAGCTGGACGCCGTAGGCCTGCCCGCCATAGACGGGCAGCACGTGCACGCCCCTGAGGTGGGCGGCATACCGCTCGAAGGCCTCGCAGACCTGCAGAGCGAGCTCACGCGTCGGCGCGAGGACCAGCGCCTGTGGCTTCTTCTGCTTGAGGTCGAGACGGCTGAGGATCGGCAGCGCGAAGGCCGCCGTCTTGCCCGTGCCGGTCTGGGCGAGGCCCACGACGTGGCGCCCGTCGAGCAGGGCCGGGATCGTCGCGTCCTGGATCGGCGACGGGTACTCGTAGCCGACGTCGCGCAGCGCCTTGAGCACCTTGTCGTCGAGGCCGAGGTCGGCGAACGAGACGCGTTCTGGTGGCACCGCGCCTGCCTCGACAGGGGCATCGATCTCGGGTGCTTCGAACTCCAGGCTGTGCTCGCTCACCCCCTGACGGTAGTGCCTCCGGGAGGGTGCGCGACACGCCTGGTCGGACGTGGGCCCCGGCCAGGCTCATGCCGAGGGAGAGACATCGGAGATGCGACCGGCGTCCCCGGTGATCGGCGGAGTCGAGCGGCGATCGCAGCACCTCGGCTCGGCGAACAGGTAGTCGATCGCGTTCTTGATCGGGCCGGGAAGCTTCGGTTGTCGCCCGACGCGTCGGCGGCGGTCACAGGGCTCGCTCCCCCGCGAGCGGGCCGAAGAGCGGCAGGGCCGCCTCGACCCCGTCGATCTGGACGTCGCGGCCGTGCCCGCCGCGGACCCAGGCCGCGCGCTCGAGGCGGACGTGCTGCAGCCGCTCCCCCGAGTGCTCGAGCACCGAGGTGTGGGTGTCGCGGTAGCCGAGGCGGTAGGAGACGCCGAGCGAGGCCGCGTTGTCGACGACCGCCGAGGAGATCGCCGCCCGGGCGCCGAGGTGGCCGAAGGCGAGCTCGAGGACGGCGGCACGCATCTGCCGGCCGTACCCGTTGCCACGGGCCTCGTGCACGAGCCACGACGACGAGTCGACGGTACGGTCGGCCCGGTAGTCGGGCCCCTCGAGCCACTGCCCGCCGATGATCTGCCCCGCTCGGCGCGCGACGAAGGGCAGCGCCCAGTCGTCGGGCGACCACATGCCGAGGGCACGCCAGTACCCCTGGACCACGACGGCCCGTCGGTTGGCGGCCACGTCGAGGCCGACGTAGGTCGTGGCGTGCGGGTTCAGCTCGAGGTCGGGCGGCAGGACCTCGCAGACCTCGGGCAGGTCGGCCTCGGTCATGACCCTCAGGTCGAGGTCGGCCGTGGTCAGCCGGATGCCGTGCAGCGGCCAGACGCGGTCGAGCACCCCCAGCACCCCGCCGTCAGAGGGAGTCGCGCAGCGCCCGGAGGCGGTTCAGGGTCGAGGTCTTGCCGAGGATCTCCATCGACTCGAAGAGCGGCGGCGAGATGCGCTGGCCCGACACCGCGGTGCGTAGCGGACCGAAGGCGAACCGCGGCTTGATGCCGAGGCCCTCGACGATCGCGGTGCGCAACGCCTCCTCGATGGTCGCGGCGTTCCACGCGCTGCCGGTGCCGAGAACGCCCGGACCGTGGTCGTCGATGTCGCCGAGGACGCGCAGGGCGGCGTCGAGCACGTCGCCCGCGTCGTCCTTGAGCTGGGCCCGGGCGTCGTCGTGGATCTCGAGCTGGTCGTCGGCGACGAAGAACGGGCCGACGAGCGCCGGGGCCTCGGTGAGCAGCGCCATGCGGGTCTGGATCAGCTCGGCGACGGCCTTGAGGCGCGCGAGCTCGCCGAGCGACTGCGTCTCGCCGAGGATGCCGGCCTCGACGAGGTAGGGCAGCAGCCGGCTCGCGAACTCGCCGACCTCGAGCTGGCGGATGTAGACGCCGTTGAGCCACTCGAGCTTCTTGAGGTCGAAGATCGGACCGATCGGGTTGACCTTGGCCCAGTCGAAGGTGCGGCTGAAGTCCTCGAAGGCGAAGACCTCGACGTCGTTGCCCTCGGCGTCCTGCTGCGGCGGGTAGGCCAGCAGCGCGAGGAAGTTCACGAGCGCCTCGGGCAGGTAGCCCTGCTCGCGGAACCACGTGAGGCGCGCGGCCGGGTTCTTGCGCTTGGAGATCTTCGACTTGTCGGTGTTGCGCAGCAGCGGCATGTGCGCGAACTTCGGCGCCTCGAGCCCGAGCCACCGGTAGAGCAGGACGTGCTTGGGCGTCGAGGAGATCCACTCCTCGCCGCGCACGACGTGCGTGATGCCCATCAGGTGGTCATCGACGACGACCGCCAGGTGGTAGGTGGGGAAGCCGTCGGCCTTGAGGATGACCTGGTCGTCGGGGCGGGGCGCCGACACCTTGCCGCGGATGACGTCGTCGAAGACGAGCGGCACGTCGTCGGGGATGAGCATCCGCACGACGGGCGTCTCGGTGAAGCCGGGCAGGGCGGCGCGCTCCTCGCGGGTCTTGCCGACGCACAGACGGTCGTAGCCCGTGGGCTGCTTCGTCTTCTGCTGGATCTCGCGCATCTCGTCGAGACGCTCCTTGGAGCACCAGCAGTAGTAGGCGTGCCCGTCCGCGATGAGGCGGTCGACGTACGGCCGGTACGTGTCGAGGCGCTCGCTCTGGCGGTAGGGCTCGTAGGGGCCGCCGATGTCGGGCCCCTCGTCCCAGTTCAGCCCGAGCCAGGCGAGGGTGTCGTAGAGCTGGGCCTCGGAGTCCTCGCGGAAGCGGGCGCGGTCGGTGTCCTCGACGCGGAGGACGAACTGGCCGCCCTGCTGGCGGGTGAAGGCGAGGTTGAACAGCGACATGTACGCGGTGCCCACGTGCGGGTCGCCGGTCGGCGAGGGCGCCACGCGCGTGCGCACCGGACCCGAGCCGTCGGAGGTCGAGCGGCGCTCGGGCTGCTCGCTGCGGACCTCGACCTGCGTGTCGGCCGGGGCGGTGGACGAAGGCGTACCGGTGGTGCTGTTGTTCTCGCTCATGGTGCGGCCCAGCCTAGTGGGCCGCCCACCGGCCCCGGCACGGGCAGGGTCAGCGCCGGACGGCTCCGGGAGGACCGTCCACGTCGTCGTGCTTCGCGTCGTAGGTCGCGTCCTCGTCGCGGCCCTGGTCGGGCAGCCCCGGCTTGGCGTGGCGCCCGATGTAGCCGTCGTCCGGCTTCTCGGTGACGTCGGCGACGTCGGCGGCGGTCTGGTCGTGGTTGCTCATGGGGCGCCACCCTAGGCGGTCGCCGCGTCAGCGCCGGACGAAGGTGTTGGTCAGCGCGCCGATGCCCTCGATCTCGACCGTGGTCTGCTGTCCGGCCTCGACGAGGCCGACGCCGGCCGGGGTGCCGGTGAGGATGACGTCGCCGGGCAGCAGGGTGAAGGCGGCCGACGCGTACTCGATGATCGCGGCGATGCCGTGGATCATGTCGGCGGTCGAGCCGTCCTGCTTCACCTCACCGTCGAGCGTCGTGACGATCGACAGGTCGGCCGGGTCGAGCTCGGTCTCGACCCACGGCCCGAGCGGGCAGCTGGTGTCGAAGCCCTTGGCGCGCGCCCACTGGCCGTCGGTGCGCTGCCAGTCGCGGGCCGTGACGTCGTTGGCGACGGTGTAGCCGTAGATGCAGTCGGCGGCGTTCTCGGCCTTGACGCCCTTGGTGATCGTCTTGATGACGACGGCGAGCTCGCCCTCGTAGGAGATCTCGCTGCTGCCGGCCGGCAGGACGACGGGGTCGAACGGGCCCACGACGGCGGTGTTCGGCTTGAAGAACATCATCGGCTCGGCCGGCGCCTCGCCGCCCATCTCCTCGGCGTGGTCGGCGTAGTTCTTGCCGATGGCCACGATCTTCGAGCGCGGGATGACCGGTGCGAGCAGGCGCACGTCCTCGAGCATGACGGGGCCCTGGCCGCTCGGCTGGAGCCCGACGTACAGGGGGTCGCCGGCGAGCGGGGTGATGACCTCCTGCCCGGGGTCGCCCTGGACGATGCCGTATGCCGGGTCCTCCCCGGTCGTGTACCTCGCGATGCGCACGGGCACCACCCTAGCCACCCGGGAGGCGCCGCTTGCGTCGCGCCTCAGAGGGTGCGCCGCAGCCGCAGGTCCAGTGGGCGTCCGTCGGGGTCGTAGACGAGCCGGTACATCGGGTCGGCCCACAGCCGGGTCAGGCGCGTCTGGTCGGGGCGGTCGAGCGGGCGCAGGCGGCCCGGCGGTCGGGGCGCCGACGCCTGGGTGCGATGCCAGACCGCGAGCGCCCGCGCGCTGTCGGCGTAGGCCTCGAAGTGCTCCTCGAGGGCCGGTGGGTGCTCGGTGTCGAGGTGCTCGCGCGCCAGCTGCCGGCGCAGGTCGCGCGCGAGCTGCTCGTGCGCCACGGCCGCCGACAGCTCCGAGTCGTGGGTCCACGAGCGTCGGTTGAGGTTGTCCGAGCCGACCGTGGCCCACGTGTCGTCGACGATGCAGACCTTCGCGTGGACGTAGACGGGTGTCCCCGCGGGGTTCTCGATGCCGTAGGCGGCGACGCGTCCCGGCGCGACGGCCTCGAGCTGCCGGAGCAGACGGGCCCGGCTCACGAGGTTGGGGGCGTGGCTCAGGGCGCCGTCCTGGTCGGGCTGGTGCGGCAGCACGGCGACGACGCGAAGGTCCGGTGCGCGCCGCAGGGCCACCTCGAGCACCGCGCACACCTGCGGCGACCACAGGTACTGGTCCTCGAGGTAGATGAGGTGCCGGGCCCTCGCGAACGCCTTGGCGTAGGCGCGCGCGACGCTCCGCTCGCCGCGGGGTGCGAACGGGTAGCCGCCGAGGCGGTGGCCGTAGGTGCGCAGCAGCTGCACCGGGTGCGGTCCGGTGGGCGCCGGGTCGGGCAGCTGGGGCGGCAGCGGGCGTCGGGCCGGCCTGGTCCCGCGGACGGTGTCGACGGCCCACCGCACCGGTGAGCGGGTCAGGGCCTGCGGGTCCTCCCACCGCTCTCGGAAGACCGTCTCGACGTCGCCCACGACGGGACCGGTGAGCGCCAGCTGGACGTCGTGCCACGGGGGCCGGGGCCCGTAGACCTTGGCCATCGGCTGCGGCTGCGGGTCTCCGGCGTGCGACGCGTCGTCACGGCGGCTGTGGCACAGGTCGATGCCGCCGAGGAAGGCGATGTCGTGCTCGGGCCGGCCGGGGTGGCGCAGGACGACGAACTTCTGGTGGTGCGACCCGCCCAGGCGCACCCTCATGTCGAGGTAGCACTCGCCGCCCGCGGCGTCGATCTCCTCGCCGAGGTGGCGGTTCTCCTCGGCGGAGAACGCGAGCTGGTCCCAGTGCGAGCGCCAGACGAGGCCACGCACGTCGACGCCCCGGCGGGCCGCGTCGGCGAACAGGGTGCCCACCTCGCTGCCGGGTGCGCCACGCAGCCGTTCGTCCGGGTCGCCGCGCCAGTCGACGAAGAGCAGCAGGTCCCCCGCCGACATCCGTGAGACGTGCTCGGCGAGGGCCGCGAAGTACGCCGCGCCGTGGACGAGGGGCGTGACGTGGTTGCCCTCGGTCCACGCACGCCCGCCGGGGTGGCGGCGGTCGAGGCGGGTGGCCGGGTTGCCCCGCTCGTCGGCGGTGAGGTACCAGTCGGCGGGGTCCACGGGACCGAGCGTAGGCCGACCCCGCTCGTGGTGGGAGGCGGTCACCGCGGCCAGACGATCGTGACGTCTGCGGGCGAGCCGGGCAGCCCGCTCGGACGCGTCCGGTACTCGGGGACGCCGACGCACGTCCACAGCAGCCCGGCCACGTCGGCACCGAGCAGGTGGGCGAGGTCGCTGTCGCGGAAGGTCATCCCGGAGGCCGCCGCGCCGAGCGCGTACGCCATGAGGTGCAGCCGGCCCTCGACGAGGCCGGCGAGCAGCTGCGCGTCGCGGTAGCCGTGGTCGTCGAGCGTCGACAGATCGACCCCGCTCATGGCCACGAACGACGCGTCGCCGGCCAGGCCCTGCTCGAGGGCGACCGAGAACAGCTCGTCGCGGACCGTGGCCTCGTCGAGCGGCCGCACCGCCTCGGCGACGTCGGGCCAGCGGTGGATGCCGGTGGGCACGCCGTCGACGGCGCTGACTCCGACCCAGTGCGGCACGTCGATCCCGCGGGTCGCCGCCGCCATCGCGTCGACGAGCAGGACCCGCGGCACCGACCGGTCGCGGTGCAGGCGACGGATCGAGCCCTTGCTCACGACCGCCTCGTCGGTGCTGGGCCCGGGCGCGGCCGACAGCACGGGCACGGCAGGCCCCCGCGCGTGGGCCTGGCCGAGCGCGTCGCGCTCCCCCGCCCGCTGGGCGGCTGTGACGAGCGGGAGCTCGCGCCCGTCCTCGTCGTGGGGCCCCCCGGGCGGGGGGGCGGGGGGGGGGG
>JAEXXY010000275.1 GCA_023451855.1 Actinomycetes bacterium | reverse complement strand
AGCTCGACCCGGTGCTGCCGCCGGGCTCGGGCGAGCTCGTCGCGACCGTCCCGCTCGCCGGGCACCGCGTGCGCCTGACGCTCACCGCGGGCGAGAAGGGCCACGGCGTCCGACGCGTCACCGTCGGTGGTCGCGAGCTCGACACCCGCGAGCTCGCCAACCCCTACCGACGCGGCGGCGTGGCCGTCGCGCTCACCGACCTCGTCCCGTCGCCCGACGCCCCCTCTGCCGCAGGCGCGCCCGACTCGTCCGCGTCCGGCGCCTCCGGCTCCCCCACCCTCGAGATCTCCGTGGAGACCTACTGACATGACCACCCCCACCGAGCGCCCTTGGCTCGACGCCTCGCTGCCCGTCGAGAGGCGTGTCGACCTGCTCATGGCGCGGATGACCCTGGCCGAGAAGGTCGCCCAGACCCACCAGGTCGCCAACATCCACCCCGACGACGACGCGGAGCAGATCCGCGCGGGCCGCATCAGCTCGAGCCTCTACGCGTCGGGCGCCACCGCCGGCAACGAGCGCGACGAGGGCGTCCTCGTCGGCAACATCGACGCGGCGCAGCGGCACGCCGTCGAGGGCAGCCGCCTCGGCATCCCGATCCTCTTCGGCCGCGACGTCATCCACGGCCACCGCACCGTGTTCCCGATCCCGCTCGGGCTCGCGGCCTCGTTCGACCCCGAGCTGCTCGAGGAGGCGGCGACGATCGCCGCCCGCGAGGCCGCGGTCGACGGCGTGGCGTGGACGTTCACGCCGATGGTCGACATGTCGGAGGAGCCGCGGTGGGGCCGGGTGGCCGAGTCGCTCGGCGAGACGCCGGTGCTGTCGGGCCGGCTCGCGGCCGCCCTCGTGCGCGGGTTCCAGGGCGACGACCCGAGCGACCGCGACCGGCTCGCTTCGTGCGCCAAGCACTTCGTCGGCTACGGGCTGGCCGCGGGCGGGCGCGACTACGACACGGTGAGCGTCGGGGAGAACACCCTGCGCAACCTGCACCTGCGCCCGTTCAAGGACGCGGTCGATGCCGGCGTCACCACGGTCATGGCGTCGTTCAACGACGTCGACGGCACGCCCATGCACGCCCACGAGCGGCTGATCCGCGAGGTGCTCAAGGACGAGTGGGGCTTCGACGGCGTCGTCGTGGCCGACTGGAACGGCATCGGGCAGATCGTCTTCCAGGGTGTTGCTGCCGACCGGCGCGACGCCGCCAAGCTGGCCATCCACGCCGGCGTCGACCTCGACATGGTCAGCGCCTCCTACCTCGACCACCTCGAGGAGCTCGTCGAGTCGGGCGAGGTGGACGTCGCGCTCGTCGACGACGCGGTGCGCCGCGTGCTGCGCCTGAAGTTCCGCCTCGGCCTGTTCGAGCACCCCTACGCCACGCGGGAGGGCGCCTCGAACGCGCCCACGCGGCAGACGCGTTCGGTCGCACGGCGCGCGGCCCACGCGGCGCATGTGCTCGTCAAGAACGACGGCGTGCTGCCGCTCGGGGAGGACGCCGGGCGCGTCCTGCTGTCGGGGCCGTTCGTCGATGACGGCGACGCGCTGCTCGGCACGTGGGTTCTCGACGGGCGCGGCGAGGAGGTCGCCACCCCGGGCGATGCGCTGCGTGAGCGTCTCGGCGACCGGGTCACCGTCGCCGACGGGCGCTTTCCTGACGTGACGCTGATGCAGGCGCGGGCCGCCGACACCTCCGTGCTGCTGCTCGGGGAGCACCGGTCCCGTTCGGGCGAGGCGCAGTCGGTCGTCGACATCGGCCTGCCGCCGGGGCAGGTCGAGCTGGTTCGGGCGGTGGCCGCGTACGGCAAGCCGCTCGTCGCGGTCGTGTACACGGGGCGTCCGCTCGACCTGTCGGAGGTGCTCGACCTCGCCGACGCCGTCGTCGTCGTGTGGCACCCCGGCGTCGAGGCGGGCCCCGCACTGGCCGACGTGCTCCTCGGCGACGTCGAGCCGCACGGCCGCCTGCCGATGACGTTCCCGCTCTCGACCGGGCACATCCCGACGAGCACGCACCAGCGCCCGACCGGCCGGCTCATCCGCGCCGACGTCGACCGGAGCGAGGGCCGCTACATCGACGCGCTCACCTACCCGCGTCTGCCGTTCGGCCGTGGACTCTCCTACACGACAGTGGAGTACGGCGAGCCGAAGCTGTCCGACGCGACGCTCGTCGGCGAGGACTCGGTGGCCCTGTCGGTGACGGTGACGAACACCGGCGACCGGCCGTGCCGCGAGGTCGTCCAGCTGTACTTCCGCGACCCGGTCGCGCAGGTGACGCGTCCGCTCGTCGAGCTGACCGACTGGGCCGTCGTCGAGCTCGAGCCGGGCGCGTCCCGCGAGGTGCTCTTCGACGTCCGCGCCGAGCAGTTCGCGTACTACGGGCGCGACCTCACCGCACGCGTCGACGACGGCGCCATCGAGCTGCTCACCGGGCCCGACGCCGCGGCCCTGCAGTCGGTAACCCTGACGATCCAGGCCGCCTGAGCTCCACCCTCCACCCAGACCACCTGAGAAGGACCATGATCCAGACGAAGGACCGACAGCTGCTCATCGGTGGGCAGCCCCGCATCGTCATGGCGGGGGAGGTGCACTACTTCCGTGTCGCGCGCGAGGAGTGGGGTCAGCGCCTCGACCTGCTCGTCGAGGCCGGCTGCGACACCGTCGCCTCGTACATCCCGTGGATCGTCCACGAGCTGCCCCACGGGTCGATCGACGTCGAGGGCCGGACGCGTCCGGAGCGTGACGTCGCTGCGTTCATCGACCTCGCGGCCGAGAAGGGGCTGCGGTTCCTCGCCCGACCGGGGCCGTTCATCATGGCCGAGCTGAAGAACGAGGGCCTGCCGTACAGCGTGTACCGCGACCACCCGGAGATCGTGCCGTCGGGCTGGGACGGCGTGCCGACGCCGTCGCGCACCGTCGACTACCTCGCGCCGGCCTTCCTCAAGGAGACCGGCCGCTGGTACGACGCGATCATGCCGGTGCTCGCGCCGCGGCTCGAGCCGGTCGGCGGCAACGTCGTCGGTGTGCAGCTCGACAACGAGGTGGGGATGCTCGCCTGGGTGACGAACACGCCCGACCTCACCGACGGGCTCGTCGACGCGTTCGGCGCATTCGTGGCGTCGCGTCACGGGGACGCGTCGCCGTACTCGGTCGCGCCGGGCTCGGACGCGTGGGCCTCGCTCGTGCGGTCGCCCTCGGAGGCCGACGCTGGGCCGCTGCGCCTCGACCTGGGGCTGTTCATGCGGCGTCGGTTCGGTGAGTACGTCGCGACGCTGCGCGCGATGTGCGAGGAGCGCGACGTGCGCGACGTGCCGTTCCTCATCAACATCCACGGCACCGAGGGCGGCAACGGCGCGCCGTTCCCCATCGGCATCAGCCAGCTCGTCGACACGTACGCCGGCATCCCGGGCATGGTCTCCGGCGCGGACCACTACCTCGGCGAGGCCACGCTCAACACGATGACCGACCTCTACGTCATCAACGCCTACATGGCCGCGGTGCACGACGAGGACCAGCCGCTGACGTCGCTGGAGTTCGAGGCCGGGTCGGGTGACTACGGCGCGGGCGCGGAGATGCAGTACGACCCGTCGACGGCCGACCTCAAGACGCGCCTCTGCCTCGCCCAGGGCAACAAGCTCATCAACTACTACCTCTTCGCCGGCGGTATCAACCCGCCCATGGACGAGAGGCTGGGCGACGGCAACGAGCGGGTCTCCTTCACCGGCGAGCGGCACGGCACGGCCGCGCCGGTCGGGCCGGAGGGGCAGAAGGGCTACGCGTACTCGGCGACCGCGGCTGGCATCCACGCCGTCAAGGCGAACGAGCCGTGGCTTGCGCGGATGAGCGAGGACCACGACGACGTGTCGCTCGGGCTCGTGCTCGACTCGTACATGACCGAGTATCACCACCCCGGCTCGGCGCTCATGACCGACGTCGTCAACGACCTCACGTCGTTCCGCGGTGCGGGCGAGCGCAAGGCGCTGGCGCGGTCGCTGCTGCTGGCCGGGTTCCGGTTCGGGGCGGCGTGGCTGGAGGAGCGCGACCCTGCGGCGGGGTCGACGGTGGTCGTGGGTTCCGGCCGGTACCTGTCGGAGCGGGTGCAGTCGCGGCTGGTGGCGCACCTGTCGGGCGGCGGGAACGTCGTGCTGCTCGGACGCGTGCCGGAGCGTGACCTCGACGGCACCCCGTGCACGGTGCTCGCCGACGCGCTGGGCGTGACGGGCGGTGTGGTGCGGCGCGACTTCGAGCACTACTACCCCTCGCTCGTCGCGCACGGGTGGGCGGCTCCGTGGCCGGAGATGCGCGCCGGCTGGGTGCAGCCGCTGGAGCACTCGCGCGGTGACGTCGTGCTGACGGACCTCGATGGAGGCGTCTGCGGCCTGGACATCCCGGTGGGCTCGGGGCGGTGCATCCTGCTGACGGCGCAGCTGCCGTCGGACCCCGCGTTCTTCGGGCGGGCGCTTGCTGCTCTGGGCGTGCGGCCGGGGCTGCGGCTGGAGACCGAGTGGCCGGGCGTGTTCGCGACGACGATGAGCGATGCCGACGGTCAGCGGACGCTGCACCTCATCAACACATCGGGGGCGCCGGCGCGCCTGACGGTCGGGCTCGACGGGACGGCGATCGCCGCTGGGGTGGAGCTCGTGCTGCCGGCGCGCAGCGGCCACATCCTGCCTCTTGGGTTGTCGGTCGGCGGGCGCCGCATCGACTGGGCCTCGGCCGAGGTCGCGTCGGTTGCCTCCGACGGCTCCATCACCTTCCGACCCGGCGTCGACCCCGACGCCGGAACGACCGTCGTCATCGGCGGCGAGCACGTCCGGCTCACGCCGGGGGAGCACGTGCTCGCCGGACGCTGAGGCGACGGGTCACGGAACGGCCGGGATGCGAACGCTTCGCATCCCGGCCGTTCTCCGTCTTGAGCCGAGCCGTCGAGCCGGGTCTACCCAGTCCGGGAGCCCGGGCACGTGCGGGGCACGCCTACGGTCGAGGAGCCACCAGGCCGGGTGCGGTCGGCGGCGGGCCGCCCGTGCCGCTTCCCCGCCGCCGCACGAGGTGTCCCATGACCAGGTCAACCGTTCTCTTCCCATTCCAGCCGGCCAACATGTCAGCGGCCCAGCTCGCCGCGGTGTCGTTTCTCGCCCGGTATGCCGGCCGCACGCACAGCCTGTACGAGTTCCAGCTACGCCAGTGGTTCGCGTGGTGCGAGCACAACGGCCTCGACCCGCTGCGCGGCATCCAGCGCGCCCACGTCGAGCTGTACATCCGGCAACTCGGCGACCGCGGGCTGATGGACTCGACGGTCGTCACGATGATGCACGGCATCCGCGGCTACTTCCGGTTCGCCCACATCGACGGGCTCATCGCCGCTGACCCCGCCGTGTACGCGCGACTGCCGAAAGTGCACCGCGACGAGTCCCGGACGCAGGGCCTCGACCGGCTCGAGCTGATCCGCTTCCTGCAGGTAGCGCAGACCCTCACGGTCCACCACGGCGCCCTCGCGTACCTGCTCGGCATCAACGCCCTACGCGCTTCTGAGGCCGCAGCCGTGCGGATCGAGGACTACGCCGACACCCTGCGCGGCCACCGCGTCCTTCACGTGGTCGGCAAGGGAAACAAGCCCGCGACCATGCCGGTCACCGTCCCCGTACTCCGGGCGCTCGAGGCATGCCGCGGCACCCGGACGAGCGGTCCGCTGGTGCTGCGACCCGTCTCCGGCCACGCGATCGACCGACGCGACGTCTATCGGATGGTCGAGCGAATCGCGAAGGTCGCCGGCATCCCACGCCACATCAGCCCGCACTCGCTCCGGCACGCTGCCATCACCAACGCCCTCGACGCGGGCGTGCCCCTTCGCGACGCCCAGATCCTCGCCCGCCATGCCGACCCTCGCACCACCGAGCACTACGACCGCGCTCGTGGCAACCTGGACCGCCACGCCGTCCACTTCCTCACCGCCTACGTCGCCGGCGTCTAGAAAGCGCCCCGGGACCTGCGACACACCGCCCAGATTGATGCGGATGAGCAGGGTCATGTGGATTTAAGGGTTGACCGCACCATCGTTGGATGGCCCGAGATGGTGGTTACAGCGCTCCCGCGGTCATAGGCGCTTCGCCCGGCTGATCGTGTGCCTTGAGCTAGATCCGCTCTGATTCCGCTATGGCGTCATTGATGCCGTAGACGCCAAGCTCAAGGAGCAGGTCCAAGACGTCGAGCAGCGCCGCTCGATGGGTACGGTCCCGGGACTGCGCTAGTCCACGTACCACCAGCTCACTGATGTAGTGCGCGTCTCCGGCTGCTCCGGTACGAATGTCAGCGGCGTCGTTCCCGAAGACATCAACGAACCGCTGTGCAGCCTTCAAGACCAATTCATCGACCTTGTCCGGCGCGTACTGCAGGGTAAGCAGCAACTGTGGCGTGGCGTGGTCGTAAGACGGCGAGTCGATCAGTGCCGTCAGCAGTTGAACGAACGGCTGGAGCGGGTGCTCGCGAAGGTGCGGCGCCACTGCAGCCGCCTCCTTACGCACCTCATCCGCGTCGTCGTTCATCAAGCGGATCAGGGTAGCCGTGGCTAGCTCGGCGTTAGAGGTGCGGTCGACACGCCCGGCACTGATTTGCGCGACACCCTTGCGGACATAGAGGTTCCCAGACAGTGCTTGTTGCATAAGGTCTGGGCGATCCCACTCCAGGGCCGCGAACGCCGCGATGGCGCCACCAGCCTCACGGGCCTCGGCGTCCGCCGAAGCCAGCATGCGCTGAATGACCGGATCGATGACCTCGGGATTCACGTTGCCGATGTAGAGCATCAGCTCCTGTACGAACCCGGCAGCGAGGAGACGATCGTCAGCATCGATCAGGGTTGAGAACGCCGTCAGGACCTCTGGGCGAGCGTGCCGGAGAGAGGCGGCCAGGGTGTGTGCAACACACGAGCGAACGCTTAGCACCGGGTCGCTGGCCATCGCGCTGAGGTATGGCACGACCAGGGCAGTTCGCTGGCCGTCACTGTCAGTGATCAACAGGTCGCCGAGCGCTTCGGCCAAACTTCCGCGCGCCGTGTTCATGCCGTTCATGCGCATGTCCGCAGCGCTCTGTCCGTCCGTGCCATCGCGAATGATCACTGGGGAACCGTCGGTCGGGTCTGGGGCGTGCAGAGTGCGGTCTCGGATCAGTTCAACCAGGTCAAGGGGCACCTCGCGGTAATACTTCCGCAGCGCCATCCCGAGCCATCGATCGTTGTCTGCCTGTCCCAGCGACGCGATGTGACGGACGGCTTCGAAGATCAGCGGCGCGGTGCCATCGCTCACATCGGCGTCACCAAAGCCCATGAGCAGCGCATCGGTGTACGCCGTATTGAACTCGGGGGTCAGCTGGAGGGCCAGCCGTGCGAAGCGCGCCGGGTCAGCAGCAACTTGATCCTTCAGTACGTTGGACAGTTCACGGGCTCCCCCGGTGAAGGTGCTCCAGTTCGTCTTGTCAGAGTCGTGCTTTGCCATCGCGCTCAGCCACTGCGCATCGGTCATCTTCTGAGCGGCATCGGGGGCTATCGGTGAACCGATGAACCCACCCGTGACGCCGCGCGGCTTCTCAGGCGCGTCCTCCTCGAACTTCCGTTGATACTCCCCGAGGCGTCGTCGTCCTGCCGGGGTGAGTCGCGACTCTTCAATGGCGGACAGGAACGTAAAGGCCGAACGTCCCGAGCTGTGACGACTCTCGTACTCGTTGCGCAAGTCTCGAAACAAGTCCTCGAGTTGTTGGTGGATCTCGTCGGTCACGTGTGGCGCAATCGCCCTGACAAGCTCCCGCGCAACCCAATCGGAATCTGAGATGTAGCCGCAGTCGAGACGCTGGCCGCCTTCGAGCAAGAGGCTCGCCGCCCAGCCGGCGAAGTGCTCGCCGCCCGCTGACAAGGCTCGGTAGAGCAGGAACTGTGATCCGTCGTAGGGGTCAGCGGCCAACTCGTCGAGGAGGCTCCGGATCGCCTCAGGGTCGGTCCTTGCCAGCGTCTCCAGCGAGCGGACAGACGCCGCCAGCAAGGCGTCGTCAAGCTCGCGGTCGTCGAGGTTATCGACCTCGAAGCGGGCGCTGAAGTGCTGATCGCGAATCGGCTCGTCGCGAGGCTGCATAGCGGTGGCGGCCATGACTTGGCGGAGATACGGCACCATGGTCTGCACGAATGCCAGCGGCTCAGCATCGGCGGCGTCCTTTGCGAGTTCAGCCGCGCCGTACTCCCGCATGCCGAGCACAGCCACCTTGCCGCCCTCGTTGAGCGTCAGGGCATCGACATGATCGATCAGCCGAGCCTGCAGCAGCTCGATCGCCCAGAGTGGCTCGTGCTTGGCCAGGTCGTGTGCCGTCAACCAGAGTTCATGCTCTGCGGCGTCGTAGGCGCCTTGCCGGACGGCTTCGAGCACCAGATCGAACAATTGGCGGTTCTGAAACACATCAGCAAAGCGGCTGACCCAGCGCAACCAGTCGAGATACTCCGGCGCGGTCTTGCGGTCCCCCAGCAGGGCGGCGATTGGTACCGGGTGCTCCTTGACGGCGCTAACCATCGTATTCAGCGCGTGATTCCGCATGTCCTCATCCGGACCGTCGAGCCAAGCAGCGATCTGGCCATCTTCATAGAAGCGCGCGAACCATTGTGGTCGGCGCAGCTGCTGCCAGAGCCGGCCTTCGAAGCGCGGATGGGTCGCGGCAACCCGCACCATCAGTTCGGCATCGACAGTCGTTGGTGCGACAAGATTGGCCACGACGGCGAGGACGGTCTCCTTAATGTGGAATCGGATGTCGTCAGCGGTTAGTACTGCTTCGGCCTCGGCGCGGAAACGGTCCGGCTCCCGCTCGTAGAGATGCTGCAGGATCTGGCGCACCTGGGCTCGGCGGAACAGTTCCTGCTCGTCACGGAGTAGGAAGTCGACGAGCGACTCCGCCCGGGACACCCACCGTCGGGCGAAGGCATAGTCGAAAAACGTCTCGTGGAAGAACGCGATTCGACCGCCGTCCCGCGCAAGCACATGTTCTGAGACAAGGACGTTGGCGTCCTCGATAAGGTCCCCATCGTCCAGGATCTCGATCGGGACAGACAGCGCTTGCCGGTCGCTCGCGGCGTTGGCGATCCGACTGACCACGTCGTTGAATCTGACGTGTTGTCGCCGCGCACGCGCCGCTTGCCGCTTGCGCTCCCAGAAGGCTTCGAAGAGAGAACCCCTCGATTGGAACGCCAGCGCGTCAGCCTGAGACGAGATCGTTTGCAGCAGCACGAGGTGCAGCGGCGTCTGCAGAAGGACACGCTGCGATGGACTCAGGTGCGTCGGGTCGAGACCCATGCTTGTCACAGCCGCTTCGACATCCTCCGCCGACAGTAGGCCGACCTCCACCCTGGTGACGTCGGTGCGAGACGCCAAAGCGCGGATCCGGTGATCGTTATCGATGTCGAACTGGCGACATGCCAGAACAACGCGCATGCCGCTCACGGACAACGCTTCGCCGATGAGGTCCATGACGACGTCGAAACTCTCCGGCATGCGTCCGGAAGCGAGACTCACCGCGTCGAGCTGGTCAATGACGAGGTAGGCGGCGCGATCCTCGGCCGCCAACGCCAGGGCGACCGCGGGAGAGGTTTCGATCCCGAGCTGACGACCCAGGTCGGCAGTCGACGCGAACGGGTCAAGTCGGTCCAACCGCAGCGCCAGGACCTCGGCGCCGGTCGATTCAAGCGAGGCGACAGTCTGTTCCAGAACAGAACTCTTTCCGCCGCCAGCTGTACCTGCGATGAGCCCGATCCGGTCCAGATCGAGAGCCTCGACGAGTTGGGTGGCCTCTGCGCGCTCAATCGGCGGTTGCAGGAGTTCACGCTGAACGGACTGGCGCCAGCTGTTGGTGATCGCCAGCACCTGCTCGTGCGCCGTGTGATGCGACCCGCGTGCCAGCGGCTTGATGCCCTGTTCAGCGAGCAGTGCCAACAGTTCTGTTCGAGTCAGCCGCTTGCCAAGGTTGTCGAGCAGGATGTCGCCAACAGCAAGAGACATTGGGTGACCGCTAGCACCACTGAGGTTGCACTCGGCAAGCATGCTGTTCATGCGGATGATGTCGTACTCGTCTTGAACCGAGAACCACATTCCGCGAAGCGTGTCCCAGGCTGCTTGAGGACTGCCCAGGACCTCTGCTGCCGCCAGCTGGTCAAAGACTGGCGTCAGCCCTCCGGTGAGCCAGCAGTCGGTGAAGTTCACTAGATCTGCCGACTTGCGAGCGCGTTCGGACAATTCTTGTAGCGGCCGGCACGGCACAAGGGAGACAAAGTGGTAACGCCGGCCCGCCGCCACGTGCTTCGCAGCCGCCTCGAAGATCTTCAGATCGGCTAGCGCCTTGACGGTCCAACTGTTGCTGTTGCCGTTCTGGCGTTTCAACTGGTGCGCCTCGGTGACGAGCCCGGTGTCGTAGGTGAACTCGGAACCTCTTCCGACCTCGATGTCGATGTCTTCCGCGGTCAACGCCCGTCGGTCGTCAAGCATGCAGTAGAAGGCATGACGGATAGCCCACGCAAGCTCGTACCTGTTTCCGAGCTTGTCCGTCTCTCCACCAGGCCTAGGCGACACATGAACCCCAAGATCACTTTCAACGTCGAACGCCGAAGGGCGATATGGATCGCAGACTAGTGGAGGGTCGCCATAGGGTGGGCACAGATGCGCAGAGTCTGCTGCACGCACGGTGACAGGTGCGTCTAACCGCCGCCTCGGTTCGGGATGTATTGATAGGCGCTCACTTCGTGGCGGTAATGAGTCCTGCAGTCAGGAGCACCGCGGCGGTCAGTGCCACGCCTCCAATCCAGCTCCAGCCGAGCCACCGCCATCTGAGTGAGTGTCTAAGCGGCAACGCGGGAATCAGAAGCACGCAAGCGAGGGCGGACGATAGGGCAACAGATCGCGTGTGAGTCTGTAGCTGCCCGACGGCCACACACCCGAAGGCGGCTCCGCCTACGGACAGAGCGCCGCGGGAGACCCATTCCGCGAATGACACGGCGACAGGGTGTTGCACGGCGTCCGACTGATCACGTCGTTGCGCGTGCTCATCGAGAGCCTGCCATGCGCTCAAGACCTGCTCCGCTGACAAGACGCCCTGGCCGAGACGGCCGCGCCAAGCACGCAGTTCGGGCCCGGCCACAACCGTCACACCGTCGATGACCCGCTCTCGCTGGTCGTCGTCCCATTTCGACACGTGCAGGCCCCAGAGGACGACAACGGGCACAGGGGCGACTCCGAGCTGCTTCATCGGCGACCACAACCCAAGCTTGCGTCCATTTGTCCGCGCTTGCTCAACCGCCTCCATCAGACGGCGGCGTCCGTAGGTGCTGTCCCATGCGCTACTCCACTTGGTTTCGAATACGTAGGCGCCTCCGGGACCAACGAGCACGTGGTCGATGTCGTCCGTACTGAGTGCGAGGTGATTGACCAAGTGCCAGCCGTCCCGGGTGAGTGGCCGAAGATCACTGGCGGTCCACTGCTCCGCCCCGTCACCCATCATTACGGGCGCGGTCCCGGTGAGCTGCACGGCGATCATCCAAATCGCCCCAGGGACCGCGACTAGGAATGCACCTATCACGACCCCTCGCAGGAGGTCGGTTGGCATGGTCCACGCGACCGCCGCACAGATGACTAGACCGATCAGCAGCAGCAGCGCCAGACGACCCGAGTTCTCGCGCAGAAAGGCACGCTGCTGGACACGCGCGCGACCCCGGGCCCATGAGCCGGCGCGTGCGTCGCCGGCCAGTTCCCGGCGACGCCGCCGCACCCGAGATTGCTCGAAAGACCGCACGAGGCGAGTGTCCAGTAGAAGCCCAGTCGACGGTGTCCAAACATGTCAATTGCTGCTCGCTGGCGCTTGCCGTGCTCGACATGAGCCCGTGGCGAGCGCCTGGGTGCCGTCAGGGCGCTAGCTCGTGGCTGCCTGGGGAGCGCCCTGAGCAGTTGCGGGCGCGTGGTGGGCCGGGGTGTCGGACATGCAGGGCATACTCGCCTCATCGGGTGATTCGCCTGCGTGAGCGCAGTGCGGCGAAGGGGGTGCACATGTCGGCAGCAATGGTGGAGGTCCTGACCGTCGATGAGGCTATCCGTCGGCGCGCAGAGGTGCTCGAATCGATCGGCGGCGACGAAGCGGTGCTGCGCGAACGGGCGGCCGCCTTCAGCCTCGACGCCCAGGAATTAGTGGCCCTAGAACAGATCGACGAGCTCGACTACTTGCTGGGAAGGTGATCGACGCCAACGAGTCCGCGACGTTGCTCGCCCAGGCACAGGCCTTCGCGGACAACCTCACTGCCACGGTGTCATCCGTCGTCCCCGGATGCGACCAGTTCCGGCCACTCGCCCTGGGCACCGACTCGTCTGAACGGTTCGCGGTGCATCAAAGTCCTGCGACTGGCATCCCGTTGCGTGTGGGTGGATCACCACTTCTGACGCTCAAGGTGTCGTTCAAGTGCGAGTGGGACTCACACAACACATTCCTTGCCGTCGACGAGTCCGTGTTTGCGGTCTACCCGGGCGCATCTGCGGCCGGCGAACCACTCTTCAGGTACGACTACCAGCGCAGCCCAACCAGCAAGGACGTTCCAGGCGCCCACCTGCAGGTGCATGCCCACCGTGACGCCATCACGTACGCGATGGCTCGTGCGGGACGAGGCACAAAACGAGGCCGAAAGCGCAGCCAGTCCACCCTCGAGGAAACGCCCCGCTTAAGCGAACTGCATTTCCCCCTAGGCGGCTCAAGATTCCGGCCATGCCTCGAGGACCTGCTGGAAATGCTGATCTCGGAGTTCGGCATCGACAACAACGAGGGCGCGCTGGAGGCGCTGCGGGATTCACGAGAGGAGTGGCGCCGCCGTCAGCTTCGAGTGGCCGTCCGGGACGCGCCTCAGGATGCCGCCGCGACACTTCGAGCCCTCGGCTACGTGGTGACGGCGCCAACCCCCGTGCCGGTGGACAACATGATGCGGCTGCGACGCCCATAGGTGCAGCAATCAAAACAAATGCTCCTGCTGCCTAGTTCGGGGCCTGAAAGGAGCGCCTAAGCCCGAGGCGTCCTGGGGTGACGGCGCGTCATACCGCCGCCAGCCGCCCTGAGCACTTTTGCCTTGGACTACACCTGCGCCGAGAGCGCGTCATCGACGCGATGCAGGAACTGGTCCGCTCCAAATTCGGAGAGGAAGGTCCTTCCGGTCGACCTCTCAGATTGACGCCACCGAATGGCTGAGCGTTTGACCGTCAACCTTAATGTCGAGAACCGCTGCCCGGGAGGAGATCTCCCGCTCCCGCCCTCCTTGCTGGGCTCCGCACGAGACCCAAGCCGACCCATTCTGGCAAGAGGGTGGCCCGGCAGAGCTCGCGGCCGCCTGTGTTCTGGAACTCGAGCGGGACCTCACGAGGCCGGGGGGCGGGGGCCATTTTCGGATGCGGCCGCCCAGATTAGTTCGGCGATCTGATCGGTTTGTTTCACGCTGAGCTCGGGGACGTCGTCGAAGTTGGTGCCCCCTCCAGGGAGCGTGCCGGCGATGTGGAAGTGGAGGTGCGGGATGGCTTGATGTGCTGCTTTCCCATTGTTCTGCCAGACAGCGATTCCTGGGCGCTCGAACGCGGCGTCGATCGCTGAGGCTGCCCACGCGAGGGTGTCCATCATCGCGTGACGCTCCTGAGAGTCGGATTCCAGCAAAGTCGGGTAGTGCCGCACGGGGAGTACGAGCAGGTGCCCGATGCCGCGCTGTGCTCTCGTGACGAGCACCGCTACCAGATCATCGCGCCAGAGAATGGTGAAGGGTCGCGCCCCGCTGAGGTAGTCGCAGAACGCGCAGGGCTCCTGCTCGGGGATGTCGAGACTGCTCCTGCTGTCGTTCATCCGGCGACCAGTGAACGCAGGAACGCTTGGAACTCGGTGCGGTCGATCTTCCCGATCTCGTTGGGATGCACGACGATGCGCAGTTCCTTGGAGAATCGCGCGCGCCGCGAGCGGAGCAGGAACGAGAACGCGATGAGCCTGACGGCGACCTCGGCTGTGAGCTCGGGGATCCGGGACTGGCCTTGGCCGAGCAGTGGTACGCAGATCGTTTCCCCATTGCCGGTGCGATCGGCGGCGTCCCACACGCTGTCGAGGCTGTCCAGGATGCCCCTAATCGTGCCCTTGGCCCGGTTGTGCTCGTCCATGCAGGTGTACGCGACGCAGTAGTAGCGCGTGTTGCCCTGCCCGGGAAGCACGGCGACGGTACCCATCGGATAGACGTCTTGTTTGCCGGGCTTCGTGATGGTCCCCACGACTCCGGTTCCCCCCAGCGCCGCTGCGAGTGCGGCATCGAGCCGGGCCTGCGATCCGCCGTAGATCACCTGAAGCAGGTTTCCCTGAACGCTGCTGTTTTCGATGATGCCCGGTTCGGTGTCGAAGGTTGTCGTCATCCCGACAAGGGCCGACGCGTTCTGTGCGAACAAGTCCCCTTCAACCAGCCGGATCATGATGTTCTCAGACGGGAACCGCTGCTCCGGGTCCTTCTGCCGCAGCGAGAACACTGCCCAGCCGACCGCGAGCAGGGCGGCGACGGCCAGGATCCACCATTTGTCTTTCAGAAGGTCGGGCCAAATGACTGCCACGGCCCCAGCGATGACTGCCATCGCGCCCAGCGCCTCGAAGAAGCGACGGGCGAATCCTCCCGCGTATCGTCGCGGTGATCGTTTGTGCCTCATTTCTTGTTCAGACCCAGGCTCTCGTAAACAGACTCGTTGTAGCTGTACGGGCCGCTCTTGTCTGAGTTGTGGAAGTCAGGAACGTAGTGATCCAACGCGTACTTGATGATCGTCGGCCCGAACGAGACCGACATCGTGAAGTAGTCCTTTTCAGCGAAGGTAGCGGGAACGTTGGTGCCGCTCTTGCCGCGCCGGGCCCCGTCGAGGTTGGCGACGACAACGGGAAGGCCGAGGGAGATGATCGCTCCGACCTCGTAGTCGAGGAACGAGGAGCCGTCGCCTCCTTTGCGGCGTGCGGCCGGGCTGCCGAGCAGCACGACCTGCTTGGTGTTGTTCAGGCGTTCGCGCAGTCGGCGCTTGATCGTCTCAGGCGTACTGGTGTCCCGCGCCTCGTAGATGTCGTGTGCGTTAGTGAAGTCGAAGTCGATGTGCTTGTTCGCCCTCCAGGCTGTCATGAGCCGGTAGTTGTGGATGTCTTCGCTGGCGAAGGCGACATAGGTCTTGTTGCGGTAGCTCATGGTCGGGCTCCTCGGTGATGTACGAGTCTAGGGGGGTGGAATAACCCGGACCCTGCACGCATCATATTGTGAGGCGCCGACATCTCCCGGGTGCAGGGTGGGGAATGACCGGGCGGGGTAGCCGTCCTCAACGCCTGGAGACGTCCAAAGGACGGGCCGAAAGCTCGGCCGGACGGCCATGGCAAGTGTCGTCGGTAGCAGACAGCCTGCTGACGGGTCGTCGTTTCTAGGTCGCTCGAGCCCTGACTATCTGCTTGGCTGGTTAGCCGGACTTCAGTACCTCCGAGCTCCACCTATTGCCCCCCGAAGTATCCACGCCGGGAGGCTCCCAAAAAACGAGTCCGTACCAATCTCGACTTGCATCATTCCGACTAGGCGGTCAATCGCGGCGGTATCGACGTAGACGACGTGCCCCCCGTCCTCAATCAGCTCGTGGATCGCGCTCTCGTCGGCTCGTGCGAAGTCACCGATGTCCATGGCTGCCCTCATCATCCTGGAGGAGTGCTCCGCTAGGCCCTCCGTGCCAACCAGGGCAACGTCGCGCACCGCGACCTTCATTTGACCCAGCGACGCCAGGCTCTGATCGCATTCGTTGGGCCGCGTGGGGCGGGGCCTCGTTGTCGCTGATGTCCTGCAGCCACGGGCCGCAAGATTCTAGGAACTCGGAAGTGGCGTGGACGAACGTCGCGTACACGCGCCTGCGTTCTTGCACCCGCCAGTTGCGCCGCGTCAGCCAGTAGGCGAGCACGGCGGCGGCAAGCGCCCCGAGGAGGGACGTAGTGAGGTCGGCCGAGAGGGACTCGGATCCGACGGACCGATGGCTGAAGTCACACTGCTTTGAATAAAGATGTCTGGGATCGGTTCCGCCATCTATTCGTTCCGGCCGGACGATCGCTTGGCGATGCATGCCCGCCCGCTCCGGCAGCGACGGTTGCTCAGTAGCAGCCAAGTAGCCCGACCGAAGCGAACTTCGAGTGGAGGGTTCTGCAGCATGCGCGGCGCCCTTGCCGCGTGCGTCGGTGCGTGCCACCTTCTGGCGTGCGTCACTTCGCCGCGTCACGGGCGGAAACTCCATGCGACTCGCCTGCCGGGACCCACCGTGTCACCGCACAAGCGCTGGCAGCCGCCTCCTTGGGAGAGCCACGGAGGGGCGCCGAAGACATCGACCGAGAGCGGCGTGTGCTAGGCGTGGCGACCGCCTCAGTGTCGGTCGCGCCTGCGGGCCTCTTGGCTGACGGGGGCGCCTGGCTGCGGAGACCGGGCCTCACGAACTACCGTCACCTGCACACCGGCCGGGACTTTGTCGGCGGAAACGAGAAGGCCGGCACGGTCAGCGCCCGGCAGGACTGGGTCCAGCACCTCAAGAAGGTCCGATGAAGTCCACCCACGATCTTGCGTGGCAACCACCTGCGTGCCTCCACCCGCGGCGACCAGGCGCAGCGCGGCGCCCCGAATGGCGTCCGCGGTCCGCTGCGAGTCTTCGCTCGGCACCGACGCCGTCGTTTGGGCAACCGCGCGGATGGTGACGGCTCGTGAGGACCGCGAGGCTCCCGTTGGCGCCATTGGCACAACTGTAGGTTCGCCCAACCCGGCCAACGAGGGCATGCCGAAGGCCAGGATGATGGCGGCGCCTTGGATGTAGAAGATGCCGCGGAGGCTGAGTCCTGAGACGGCCGACACTGTTGGCATAGAAACCACGGCTAGAGCGAGACCCCACGCAACTGCGGGCAGCTGCCTGCGTCGCCGACGTTTGCCTCGAGGTGCCGGCGGGTCCTGCTGCGCGGGCACGGCGAGCGCGCGACGTGGCAGGTTAAGCCGCTGATAGAGGCGGATGCCGCAGAGCCCCATGAGCACAATTGAGATGCTCGTGGCCCACCCGTCGGCCGCGGCGTCGACGTATACCCAGAACTCCTCCGGAACTGCCATGCGGCCCCCCGGTGCCCTAGCTGGAAGTGTCGGTTGCCGAGGCTAGCTCGTGGGCCGACAGGGCGATGCCCGATTAGCGGAACTCGAGGCCGCCGCGAGGCCGGGCATTGCGACCCAGCGCACGCATGCTCTGCTCGCAGCGTCGAACGCTGCAACCGCGGCTCCAGATCAGGATTAACGCTGGTTTAGCGGAAAGGAGCAGGAACGGGCATTTCGACGTTTTCGAGCCGCCGAGCAGAGCGGCGTGCGATGCTGCGTCAGGTCAAGAACGGGGATCATCGTGAAGAGCATTACTTTGCTGCTAGCCATTTGTATGACCACGCTAACCGCCGGCTGCGGCAACTCGGGAGGCGAGCGCGACAGCACCGCCTTCCTTGCGGATCTGAAAGACACCCAGCAGCGGACCGGGTATGACGACGCGAAACTGCTCGCAGTCGGCGATGCTATGTGCGAGATGGCCAAGGTGAGCGCCACGGACGTGGAGTACGTGTTGGAACTCGACAACGTGATGCGCACCAGTGATGTGCCGGGTACCGGAGGCAGTGCTGAACTCGCCCTCATCAGCGGGAACGCCTTGGTTCATCTGTGCCCTGACGAGGGCAAACGACTGCAGAAGAAGTAGACCGTCCGTGTGCCAGCAGGAGGTTCCGGCAGGACCGTGGCAGGGTGCGGGATGCACACGGTGCGGTGCGCGCAGGCAGGGCTGCTGGGCCCGCGTTGGCGGCTGCGGTAGTCAGCTCATCAGGCGGCGGCGAGCGGTACAGACCTCTGCGTCACTTCGCCGCGTGGCGCGTTTCCCGCAGCCAATTGTCACCGCGACGTCGAACGCCCGTCCGGCCGAGTCGGTGAACGGTCTGGGTGTTTCGGCCTAGCGGCGACTCTGTGTCGCCGCTTCACGGGGTCGTGCCGATGCTGCCCGAGATCAGCGTCGCCAGGGATGACAGTGCCGTCGGGCTGGAGCGGTAGTAGACCCAGACGCCGCGCTTGTCCCGCTCTAGCAGGCCCGCGTCGTGCAGCACCTTGAGGTGGTGGCTGATCGTGGGTTGCGACAGCTCGAACGCGTCGTTCAGGTCGCAGACGCATGCTTCGCCGCCGTCGTGGGAAGCAACCAGCGACATCAGCCGCAGACGCACGGGGTCAGCCAGCGCCTTGAGCATCGGGGCGATCGTCTCGGCGGCCTCCTGGCTCAGCGGCTCACGGCTGAGGGGGGCACAGCAGGCGACGGCCTCGACGGGCGTCAAGGTCAACATCGAAGAATTCGACACACGTCGATATTGACAGAGGTTGATGAGTGGGTGCAACCTCGACTCAACAACACATCGACAGTCATCGATCTCTCCAAGGAGTCACGTGCCATGAGCCGCATCCAGCTCGCCCTCAACGTCGAGGACCTGCAGGCCTCGATCACCTTCTACTCCGCGCTGTTCGGCGCCGAGCCGGCCAAGGTCCGACCCGGCTACGCCAACTTCGCCATCGCCCAGCCACCGCTGAAGCTCGTCCTGATCGAGAACCCCGGGCGGGGCGGCAGCCTCAACCACCTCGGCGTCGAGGTCGCCGACGTCGACACCGTGGATGCCGAGCAGGCCCGACTCGCCGAGCACGGCCTGGCAACGGTCGACGAGCGCGGCACCACGTGCTGTTACGCCAAGCAGGACAAGTTCTGGGTCGAAGCGACCCCGAACGGCGAACGCTGGGAGGTCTACACCGTGCTCGCCGACAGCGCCACGTTCGGCGGTCCAGCCTCCGTCGACGCGCCTGAGTGCTGCGGCCGCGAGAATGCCGCCGATGCGGTCCCGAGCGTGAGCACGTGCTGCTGACGCGACCGCGTCTCGGTCCTACTCTCGAGTGAGAACACCCGGAGGGGCCGTGACACGCGCACTGATCGCCGAGGTGATCAGGGACGCCCGCGACGACTTCCATCGTCTCGTGCGCGAGTCCTCGAGCGTGGAGTTGCGGCGACGCAGCGCCGGAACCAGATGGACCAATGAACAGCTGCTGTTCCACATGCTCTTCGGCTACCTGCTCGTGCAGAACCTGCTGTGGCTGGTCCGCCTCTTCGCACACCTGCCCGACCGGTGGTCACGAGTGTTCGCTGCCGCGCTGAACGCCGCCTCCAGCCCTTTCCACCTTGTCAACTACCTCGGATCCCTCGGTGGCGCAAGGATGTTGGGACATTCAGGAATGCTGCGCCAGATGGATCGCCTAGCCCTCAGCCTCACCGACACCCTGCGACGGTGCAGCGAGCAGCAGCTCGGGCGAGGCATGCACTTTCCCGTCGGCTGGGATCCCTATTTCCAGGACTTCATGACGACCCAGGACGTGCTGCATTACGCCACCCAGCACTACCAACACCATCGGCGCCAGCTCACCCTCAGCAACGCGCGTGCCCAATGACGCCGACCGCAGCGGGCTGGGCGTATCGGCACCTTGCCGCAGGACACAGGTGGCGCGGCTGTCACCGACCCTCCCGGCCGACTCGAACCGGCAGGAACGTGCACCACGACCCGTGTGGCGAGGATTTGGGCCCGCGTCACATCGCCCCCAGGCGACCACGACGGAGTTGCGCGGCCTCGTCTCGAAGCAAACGGGGCGAGGCCGCGCTTGCTGTTGGAGCATCGTCAACTGGCCTGTGCGCATTCTGCGTAAGCGATCCATCCCAAGTTGGAGCTGTTGATGACGTCTACAACCCACGCGTCCAACTTGCCTGCGCCGGACCCGTCCCAGGGATATGACTGGATGACTCGCTGACTGGGATCACCGTTGAGGAAGAAGCCCCCGCTCACGGCGATCTCCCCGGGATTGCACTGAACGGTCACATGCTCGAAATTCGTCCGGACCTCGACGCGGCGGGCACTTGTCAGCCCGCTTGGGCCAGCCGGGCCCTGAGCGCCGGTATCGCCCTTTGGCCCTTGCGGGCCGGTGGGACCGGGTACCCCGGCCTGGTTCCACGTCAGCTTGGCCTCGGACCCCTTGCACAGCTGTCCAAGGTCTGCGTCGATTACGCGCAGCGTCCCGGATTTGGTGTCTCGGCAGGCCGTGATCAAACCGCTGCTACTCGGAATGGCTGCTCGTGCGGCGATCGAGCCAGTTGCCAGGAGAGCCATGGCGATGAGGCCTATGCCGACTGTCTTGGTGTGATTCATGTCGCTTCCTCTCAGCTGGATCCTCCGCGGATATGTGGGAAGAGCGGAGGTCCAAGACCAAGGTGCCGTGGCATGGGCCCCGCGTCTGTCACCTAGCTGACACTTGGCGGGATCCGAGTTCTGCGGACTGTGCTGTCGTGTCGAACGTCCACGATGGCTGTGCGTCCGCCCCGGAGCTTCCAGGCTGCACCCCCCGACACCCGTCGCGCGCTGCAAGTCACACGCGTTGCTGAAGGGCGGCTTGCCGGCATCCTTTCCTGTGGCTCCATGGGCGGTGTATTTCACCGCACTGAGCACAGCAGTTCAGGTAAATCACCGTTCCCGCCGGCGCGCCCGCCAATTTGGCGTGCGGTAAACGTGGTCACACCGCCGTCTGAGCGACGGGCCCACACCAGCCCACGAAGTGACCGCGAGGGCCCGACCAGTCATGCTCCTGGTCTCATGCACCCTCGTATCGTGACGGTGCCCCGAGGTAGCCAGCGCCCTTGAGGAACTGGTGCGGCCACCGTGTTGCGGTTGGTGGGCGGCCCCGGATGACCAGCCGTCCAGCGACATCTTTCTCTCGCGTTCACGCGCAGAGCGGCAACCTGAAGAATGCGGCTTGAGGATGCATCTGGCTGGTCGACCGTCCAACTCGGATCTCCCATTCCGCATCCTCGGAGGCCACCCCGGAGCACTCTGGAAGGGTCACCTAGCAGCACGGGAGGGAAGACTCATGACCAGCTCACAAGGAAGCCTCGACCTCCTCCAGGACCCGATCGCCCAGGGGCTCCTCCATTCCACGGTCCCAGCTCGGTTCGCCTACACGTGGACCGATGGGACGCCACGGGTCGTTCCGATCGGGTTCCACTGGAACGGTGAGGAGTTCGTCCTGGGTAACCTCAAGGACTCGCCGAAGCTGAAGGCGCTTGCTGATGGTCAGGCTGTGGCGCTCTGCATCGACACGGACACGATGCCCTACAGGGTCCTTGAAGTCCGAGGCACGATCCGCCTCGACGTCGTGGACGGCATTGCCCCTGAGTACACCTCGATGGTCCGCCGGACACTTGGGGACGAGGCGGGCGATGCTTGGCTGACAATTCTCGCACCGATCTGTCCACAGATGACCCGTGTCTTCATCCGTCCTGACTGGGTCGCCCTACTCGACTTCGAGCGGCGATTCCCTTACGCCGTCGAGGTGGCGATGGAGCGGGCAGCGGCAAGAAGCTGACCCCCGCCTGGACCGCGTGCCCAGTCCGGGGATGACAGAGAGCGAACAGGCACAGATCCTCCGTCGACGAGTACCGAGTCGACGCGATCCCTCGTCCAAAGGGGAGGAGGGCTGAATGCAGACATCACCCGTCGATCTTGCAGAGCAGAGGCGGATCGTCACCGCCCTCTTCGCGGACATCGTCGGCTCGACCACGCTGGCCGAGCGATTCGACCCCGAGGAGGTTCGCGAAGTCCTCGGGGGCACAATCGCATTGGTCATCGAGCAGGTCGACGCGCTGGGCGGCACCGTCAAAGACCTGGCTGGTGATGGTGTGCTCGCGCTCTTCGGGGCGCCCACGGCGCACGAGGACGACGCGGAGCGCGCGATCACGTGCGGCTTGCGCATCGTGGACGCGATCTCAGAACGAGCTGCTTTCGTGGCCCGGAAGTGGGGCGTCGAGGGGTTCGCGGTCCGTGTCGGTATAGAGACCGGCTGGGCCGTGACTGGCCCCGTCGGCGGCGGCTCCCATGTCGAGTACGGCGCCACAGGAGACGCGCTCAACACAGCCGCGCGTCTGATGGCCGTAGCCGAGCCCGGATCGGTGATGGTTGGTGCGACGACACGAGAGATGGTCGAGGACCGATTCACCTGGAGCGCCGAGCAGGCGTATGGGCTGAAGGGCAAGGAGCGTCCCGTTCTTGCCTCGCGGGTCAGCGGCTACGCTCCGCGCCAGGGAGCCGGGCCACGGGCCGTCACCACCCCGCTCGTCGGACGCGCGAAGGAGCTGCGGTGCATCGACATGACACTCGCACGACTTCGTGGCGGACGCGGTTCAGTCCTGGTCCTGATCGGTGACGCCGGCGTCGGCAAGAGCCGCTTGGTCAGTGAGATGCGGCAACGATTCACGGCGTTCTCGGGACGGCCTTGGCTCGAGGCCGGTGCTGTCTCGTATGCCGGGTCAGTCCCGTACTTTGTCTACCGGAGCCTGCTGCTCGGCTGGCTAGACCTGGAGTGGGAACCGGTCCCGGATCGGGTCAGAGCCGCCGTCGAGCTCCGCGCAGGTCACCTTGGGAAGGAAGCGGCCGAACATCTGCGGACGGTTACACCGATCCTCACCGGCACGACCGTCGAGGAGGCCGATCCGGAGACACGGCAGACGAGGATCTTCCGAGCTGTCGTAGGGATTATTGACGCACTCGCCGTCGAGGGGCCGCTGGTGATCGCGTTGGAGGACTTGCACTGGAGTGACCCGACGTCGCTGGCGCTGACGGAGGCCGTGGTCGCGCTGGTTCAGAACAGACCCTTGCTGATGGTCTTGACGATGCGTCGAGGCAGCATGCCGAACGCGGCCCTGCGCCGGTTGACGGACGTTGCCGGTGGCCGGGCCAACCGACTGGATATCGGGCCGATGGCGGACGAGGCAGCGCTGCAGCTGGCGCAGACGCTTCTCGGCGGAACGGTTCTGCCGCGTGCCCTCGAGGATCGGCTGCTCGAAACCACCGGGGGCAATCCGTTCTTCGTCAAGGAACAGGTTCGTGCCCTACTCGCCTCGGGTGGTTTGGAGCGCTCTGGTTCGATCGCACGCTTCTCCGCTGGATCAGAGCTCGCGCTCGCCCCTACGGTGGAGCGCGCTCTCATTGCCCGGATCGACGGGCTGACCACAAGCCGCCGACAGACACTGAGCGCGGCTTCGGTGCTCGGTGCGCGCTTCACGCCAGCGCTCATCTCTGCCTTGACCGACACGGACTCCAGGCGCTCGATCCACCAGTTAGAACGTGCCGGGTTCTTCGACCTGATACCCAATGGGGATCGCGAACCCGAGACGTATCGCTTCCGGCACGCGCTGCTCCAGGAAGCTGCCTATTCGAACCTCCTCATACGCCAAAGGCGCAGCTTTCACGCCCGGGCTGCGGAGGTGCTCAAGGTCGAGTACACCGGACGAGTGGAACAGATGGCGGCGACGCTCGCGCGTCATCTCGAGCTGTCCGGTCAAGTCGACCGCGCGGTCGCGTACCTCGCCTTGGCCGCCCGAAACGCGGCGGCTGACTTCGCCAACGAGGAGGCCGCCGCCCTGGCAAGCCATGGTCTCTCTCTGCTCGATGGCTCGGGAGGTCCTTTCACCGATGAGCGCCTGCCCATAACGGTCGACCTGCTGAGGATCAAGGGGGCGGCCTTACGCTTGTTGGCACGTTACGACGAGGCGCTGAGGGCTAATAGGCGGATCCTCGAGCTGCTCCACGCGCAGGACGTCGTTGAGCGTGCCCAGACGCTGGTCGACATCGCGCGCATCTTGACGGACGCTCACCGCTATGCGGAGGCACTCGCGGAGCTCGACACCGCCAAGAGCCTGATCGGCGATCCGCCAGACACGGAGGCGGCTTTCGATGTCTGGATCGGCGTCCTTGTCGCCACGAGCTGGGCCTTCTACTGGCTCGCGGACAATGAGCAACTGTCGCAGATGCTACGAACGGCGGAACCGGTGGTGGCACATCGCGCGACGACGCGCCAGCGCATCGATTTCTATGTCGCCGTCCGCCACGCCATCTTGCGACGCGATCGAGGCGTCTTGTCCGACGAGCTGATGGAGATCGACGAACTGTTGTACGAGGCCTGGCGATCAAGCGATGACGAGGCCACCCGCGCCGACGCGGATTTCACCCGGGGCTTTACCCTCATGTGGCGTCGCGAGCTTGACCGCGCCGAGCCTCTGATTCGGGCAAGCCTGGTCACCGCAGAGCGACTCGGGTCGGTCGGCCGCCGCTCTAGAGCCCTCACCTACCTGATGGTCATTGCGCGATTCCGAGGCAACGTTGAGGACGCAAAGAACCTGCTCAAACCGGTGAAACAGGCGGCGCAGACGGCAGACCTCCCGGAGTACGAGGCGATGGCCATGGCCACGGCCGCGTGGATCGCATATCGGCGGGCAGACGAGGACACCGTCCACCAAGAAGGCACCCGCGCTCTCGAGATCTGGGCAGCCCTCCCAAACCGCTACCCCACCTACTGGATGTGCTGCCTCCCCCTGCTGGCCGTTGCTGTGGCGCATGGCCAGCTCGAGGAAGGATGCCGTTTGGCGGCCCTCATGCTGGACGCCTTGCAGCAGCCTTTGCCCCCCGAGGTCGATTCGGCCCTTCGCGCGGCCCTCAAAGACGCAAGCGCCGGACGATCCGAGCAACTCTTCTTGCACTTGCAACAGTCAGTCGTGCGCGCTCGGAGCTCCGGCTACCTCTAGACCCGGCCACAAAGAGCCCGCCTTGGCATCAGGTCGTGCCGCTGGCCCGTCGATCGCCAGTTCGAGACTCCGGGCCAAGGGCATGGGACAGCTACGTCACTTGGCCGCGTCGCGGTCATCCTCTGTCGCGAGGACGCGTGAGCACCGATCACGCCTTGATCGACATGGGCGGCGCTTCGTGGCCAAGGCGATCAACCCGGATCGGCCCTTGTGCCAGCTTGGCAAGACCTAGACTGAACTGTGCCCGCGGCGGCGGTGTTCATCTTCGTCGGCCCCATCGTGGCGGCGTCGGTGGCCGGCTTGTTTCGGTGGGCGTTGAGCCCCCGAATCGCGTTGCTGCGTCTGCGGCTTGGGGACCCTGCACCGGTTTGGGTGTCTGTCGAATCGGACGGCCTGGTCGGACACGGGACCGCACGTCTGGTCCGGGTGGGCGAGCAGGCCCACCTGCGCGGCGAGAATGTGCACGGAATTGTGCCGGTCGCGACACTGTCCGCTCGGGATCCGTCTGAGCCCATCGCTGTCGCAGCCGGTGACGGTGCGCCAGCGACCGTGCAGGTCGGCCAGCGTTGGCGTGCCCCCTTCAGAGTCGCCGTGTCGCAGGATGGGCCACGTCTGCATGCTGCCTCCCGCCGTGCTCGATGGATCATGGCGCCCCACTGGACGATGTCCGCACTGTTCTTCATGACGATGCTCGCGACGTGGGCCGCCGCGGTGGTGGTCAGAGGCACATTGGGGACGGGCGAGGTTCTGGAGGAAGATCTCGACGCACAGATGTGCGACATCTGGGACCCCGCCGGCCAAGGCTCCGAGCGCTGGATCGACTGTTGGGTTCGCCCTCCTGTCGGTGACACCATCGCCTTCAACAACCTGGCGTGGCCCTTCGAGGGCCAAGCGTATGACCGCTGGACGGCTTGGACTCTGGTGGCCGTCCCGATGGGCCTGGTTATCGCTTTTGCCGCCCGCCACGTTTTCCTCGCCCGGTCCGGGCGGCGCGAATGCCTCAATGGGCACACTCGCGACCGCCACGGTCCGGACGCCCTGAGTCCTGAGCGCCAGGATTCTGCCCGCCCCAGTCGTGAAGGAGTTGCTTCCCAGGGGCTGACTGGCGAGGACTTGGTGTACCGCTACCTACCTGATGCCGCCACTGCCCTGGGCTGGCCCGACTGCCCGGATGACCGGACCGATCCGGAGCCCCGGCAGCTCGCGCAAACCCAGATCGACACGGACGACCCTCTGGGCTTTCACGCCTTGCTCGCCGGTGACGGCCGTTGGTCGTTGGTGCTCGTGGACCAAGACGACGGGTCCTCGTGGCTGCTGGCACCCGGGGCACAACCGCCGCTCAGAGGACTCGTCTGGTTGCCGAGGGAGCGGCCACCAGACGGTTTGATGCGGCTCACCTTCAGGTACAGCCGTGCTGCGGTGAAGGCGCCAATGCGAGAGGACCTGAGTCGTTGGGTCGCATATCGCGACCTGCGTAAGGCCGACCATTTCGCACTCGCTGGACTACGGGAGGACGTTGAGGGCCAGCTCCGTGACCAGAGCGAGCCCAACGCCTCTGCTTCGGGCTAGCGCCGCCCGGTCCACAGCGACAACGAACCTGAGCCGGGCGGAATCTGGCTGGCTATGACCATGTCAGTGCTCCAGCGTTGTGACCTTGGCTGGGTCCCCGGCTTAGGCGAAAGGGATCCGTCACGTCTCACTGGACCAATCCAGGGCGTACGACACTAAGAGCGGCTGCGTCTATCCGCCGCGAGGCGGCGTCTGACGCGGTTTAGCCCGCTACCCCGAGCGTGTCTATTGGCCACCTCGGAAGGCTGGTTGCGGAAGGTGCGGCGGCCGAGGCGTCCGAAGGTGAGCCATAAGAGCGGGATCGGCGGCGAGGATCGCCACCTGCTCCGTTGCGACGCCAGCGCGCTTGCCTCGCAGACTGATCGCCTCGAGCACCGCTCCGCCGTCTATGAGGCGGGACATCGTTCGAGCCTTCTGCTTGTTGACGTAACCAATGACCGGCGCACCGTCGAGGTCGGCGGTGATCGCAACGGCGTTGGCGTCATAGGGGTTGTTCGGCTCGCGGCGTAGGCGTACTGGGACGCCAGGGCTGAAGTCGCCTGCCTTGCACGCTGTTTTGTAGTAGGCCTCACCGCGCACGTTAACCACGAAGATTCCGAGGTGCGGCAAGCGGCGGTCGTTCGGGCTCACGAGGAGCCCCGTGCTGTCTTCGCACAGGCGCAAACCGTCCTGATAGGCGATCAGGTGCAGCGGTGGCATGCCCCCATCTGGAGCGGCGAAGCGCCGCTTGTCACCGTCGGAGGGGACGTACCAACGGGGCTGGGGTTCGTCATCGTCCCCAGCCACCGCGTAGGACGGCGTGAAGCTCGAGCTTGATGTCCTCGCAGGCGCCCTCCGTGGCGTAGGCCGCTGGACAGGTGCGGCGGGCGTTGCCTGGGGCTGCGGGGTCGGGCCGGAGGCTGTCGGCTCGGTCGGGCGACGGGAACCGAAGAGTCGATCGATCCAAGACATAAGTGGCAATCTAATTCGAAGTGCCTGGCGAATCTGGCAAATTCGCTGACGAAGACCGCGTCTTACTGCCGCGAGGCGATCCCCCGTCCCATCCACCCTGCCTGAGCTGACGCCCGCTACGGGCCCAGGTGTCGCCATTTCGCGTACGAGCCGAGCAGAACGTGCGAATCTCTCACGTATGCATGACTCCTCCCGAGGGACTTTCGAGCTAAATCGGACGAGGGGTGGCTGGGTCAGCCCCTTCAACGTGATGCCAGTTCGCGCGTTCTTCAATATGGTCTTCTTGGGCTTCTGCCTACTCGTCGTCCGCTACGCGGATGGCGAGACTCGTGACACGTCGAGCGAGTTGCGGACCTTCGCCCTGACTCTTGCAATTGCTCCTGTGGTCTGGTTTCTCTTAGCGCAGCCGCCGATACGCCGCGGCGCAGCGGCCACGATCCGGTTTCTGCTGGGCCTGATTCTCGTGGGCGGAGTCATCGTCTACGTAATGAGCGGGAGAGATCGCTGGATGACCGTGATGACGATTGGCGTGCTCATCGGTCCGGCAGTCGCCTTCGCGCTGGCTCACGGCGCCGTGCGGAGGAACCGAGAGGAGGTCGCCGAAAGCCGCCATCAGGAGTTGGTGGCGGCGGCACGGGCGTCTGAGGTCACGCCAGCTGCCAAGGCCTCCGACAACCCACGCCGGGGCTCCGTACGCAGCAGATCGAGGCGTTCTCGCTAGCCGCTCGAGGCGAGACTGACGCTCGGCGGCATTCCGGCTGTGCGCACCCCGCGCGCGGTTGCCGACGCGGCCCAGGTGACGCGCCTTCGCTGCGAAACGCGAGCGCGTCACATCGCCGCAAGGCGACTTCCGGTCGTGACGACGGTAGGTACTCGCGAAGTCCTCAGACTGCGCAGCGCAGGTGCGGCCTTGGATCATTTCGCATCATTTGCCTGCGATGTCGGGCACGCGCCGTTACGGTCTAGCCGTCACGCACACCTTCAGGGGAGCTCCATGTCTTACGCCACGCCGTCACGTGCCCGATCCACTCGCGTTCTGCGCGGCTCGTCCATGCCTGAGCGGGGACTGTTGCTCGCCGCCTTGGTCGCCTACGCCGGCTCGGTTGTGTGGTCCTTTGTCGTGTGGCCACTGCGTGCGATGGACGGCCTGTACTTCTACTACTACGAGGGCTTGCAGGCCACGGTCCAACTGTTCGCTCCGCTGGTGCTGCTCCTGGCCTGCGTGGTGACCCGCGGCCGGCTACGCGCCGCCGCAGTTCTCGTAACCGGACTGGCGCTCCTGTGGCTGCTGTTCCCCGGCCAGAGCCCCTACCTGTACGCCGACAATCAGGGCGGCCACACCTTGCACGTCATCTCACTGCTGCTCTGCGCAGTGACGGGGCTGACGCTGGCCAAGCCGTGGAGGTGGACCAGCCTGCCCACCGTTCACTGGAACACGGCGCTGATCCGTCGAGTAGGCGCCATCGTTCTGGCGGCCGCGGCGGTAATGGTCTTCTTCGGTATGGCGCCTGAGCACACAACGAGCCCGTCGATGATCAGCGCCGCTCTCAGCGACGACCAGCTGAACCAGTCCAACGCTCAGGGTGCGCCACAGCAGGCCGTGGTCAACGGCTGGACCGCGCGCGACCTGCTGACCATCATCGCCCGGCAGGGTGAAGAAGCCCGTGACGACCGACCGACCGTGTTCGCCTTCCTCGCACTTCTGGGTGTGTTGCTGTTCGTGGGAACGAGCTCGCGAGGTGCCGCAACAACGCGCGGCAGGCTCGCGGAAACACGACCGGGCGCCGCCCTCCCCACGGCCCAGCAGATGAGCTACGGCAGCTATCCGCTAACCCCGCCCTACGCAGGTTCTTCCGAGCCGGGCTCCGCGGCGGACCTGCCCGCGCAGTAGCTGCCGAGACCGACTCTGGCCGACGTCCCCGCCTCTTGGGAGGCGGGGACACTCGTGTGACCCGTCAGCGGCACGGCCATGACACACACGACTCTCCTGCGCGCCGAGCGCTTTGTTTGCAATTTGTGCAAATGTGTCCCGGTCCGCCCAGCGGCCACCTACGGTGTCCGCCATGGAATTCCTGCTCCTCGGCGCTCTGATCGCTGGCGTCATCGGCATGGCGATTGGGTCGTCAAAAGGAAAGGTAGGTGCCGGATTCTGGCTCGGATTCTTGCTGGGCCCTATTGGTTGGATCATTGCAGCCCTCCTCACGCCCTCCCCCGAGGTTCAGGCCGAGCGGGATCGGCGGCTTGCTGCAGCCATCGCGGAAGCCTCAGGGCGCCCCTTCGCGGCGGCCGCCTCGTACGGAGATGCCAGTGGTATCGCTGCCACTCTGCGCCAGGATGCAATCGCTGAGGCGATTCGTCGAGAACCTGCGCTCGGCTCGGCGGCCAGCGCCGAGGACCTCGCTCGACTGGAAAAGATGGTCGCAGGCATTGAAGGGGAGCTTCGTCTTCGACACGAACTTGCGCTCGTAAAAGCCCGGCAGGCTCGCGAAGCACAGCTCGCACGTCAGGAAGAGGCGCGGCGTCTTCAGGCAGAACTGCGCGCCGAGCAGGAGCGCGTGGCTCGTCAAGAGGCGAGGCAAGCCATGGAGGAAGAGACTGCGGCTCGAGCGCAGGCCCGTGCCGACCGAGTCGCGCAGGCCGCGAGCATGGCGCCGGTCGCGAGAGTGTTCTATTTGCACCGGGCTTGGGCCTCGCTTGCCGTTGCGGTCCTGGTCGTCGGGCTCGTACTGACCATCGTTCTGCCCCTGCGTGCGGTGTCCGCGCGCAATGAACATGAGCGGATGGCACTAGCCGCGGCGTCTGCTTCTGCCTCATCCGCGTCTGCAGCAGCGGCCACCTCATCCGCGGCATCTGCCAGTTCCGCAGTGGCGTGGGCGTCGATGGAGGCATCAGCCGCCTCTGCTGCGGCGGACGCCAGAGCCTCGGCCCAAGCATCCGCTCGCGCCGCGCAGCAAGCGGCTGCAGTGGCCGCGGCAAAGCGGAAGACGTGCCTGCAGGGCGCGAAGGGCGGCACGAGGAACTTGTCGGGTTGCGACCTCTCGAAGGCGGACCTCTCCCACGTGGACTTCACGAACCGGAACCTGACCAAGGCCAACTTGTCCGGGACAAATCTGGCCGGCGCGATCTTCGACCAGGCCCAGCTTGGCGGTGTGACGTGGACAGGCGCCGAGTGCCCAGACGGCTCGTCAGCGAGCGACCACGATGGCACCTGCGCACAGAACCTGCTCAACCTGGGAGACGAGCTCCGCCCCCTGGCCATCGGCAAATCCACCAGAATCGGTGACTGGCGCGTTCGGGTCACCTCATTCCAAGCCAACGCCACCAGCAACAGAATCGCCGTAGACGACTACAACCGCGAACCCGGCACCGGATACGTGTACGCGATCGCAGAGATCAAAGCGACCTACCTGGGTGCAGGCCAAGGGTCCGCATCCGATTTGAACCTCGGGATCAACGGTGTGACGTCCCTCGACGACGGGGCCATGTGCAGCATCCTGTCCGGCGGGCAGTACGAAACCCTGAACACAGGTCAGTCCACCTCCTACAAAGACTGCATATATCTACTGAGTTCCAAGACCAAGAAGGGCACCCTGAGCGTGACGGCCGGGTACTCCTTCGAGGATGCACCCGTCGCCCACTGGGCGATCGCAAGGTAGGAGCAGACCCGCCGACCCCTTCACCCCCCGCGGCCGAGGAGCTGGGAAAGGCGCCCTGCGTCCCTTCGCCGCTCCCGCACACGACACATCCCCAACTCCATCTCGGATGGTCTGGACGGCGAGCTGACCCTGGTTGGCGCAGACCTGGCGGGGCTAATACCCCGCCAGCGGCAGGTCCGAGCCGATACCCCATGAGGCATAAGCAACAGCGCACCGGATGAGGTCGGCGGCCGCAACCTGAAACCAGTCAAATGATCTCGTCGGGCCGGTTACATCCGCCCGCGGGGACCCCGCGGTGGCACCTAGACTCGGGATTTGCAGCCTCGCTTGGCCCGCGCAGAGCTCGAGCCACTTCGACCAGAGGTCACCACCATGGATGTCTGGCCCGCCATCGCCCAGGAACGCGCCGCGCTCGCGGACGCTCTCGACGCTCTGCCCGCCGACGCCTGGAACCAGCCGTCGCTGTGCGCGGGCCGGACCGTTCGCGACACCGTCGCGCACCTCGTCGCCACCGCGCAGCTGACGCGGGCGGCGTTCGTGGTCAACCTCGCCCGCCACGGCTTCTCCTTCACGCGGATGAGCGAGGCCGAGATCGGCCGGGTGGAGGACGACGCGCGCACCCCGCACGACCTCATCGCCCGATTCCGGTCCCGGGTCTCGGCGCGGACGGCGCCGCCGGGGCCGGCCGCGTCGTGGCTCGGCGAGACCATCGTCCACGGTGAGGACGTCTTCCGTGCCCTAGACGGCTACCGGGACCACCCGGTCGAGCACGTCGTCGCCGTCGCCGACTTCTACCGCGGCAGCAACCTGCTGATCGGAGCCCAGCGTCGGATCGAGGGGGTCACCCTGCGCGCCACCGACGCCGCCTGGACCTCCGGCAGCGGCCCTGAGGCGGTCGGTCCGATGATCGCCCTGGTTCTGGCCATGACGGGACGCAAGGCCGCGCTCGAGGACCTCACCGGCGAGGGCGTCGCTGTGCTCCGCTCCCGTCCCTGAGCCCAGGCGACCGCGACGGGCGCTGCGGGCGCGTGGGCGCTGCTACTCGGCTTCGGCAGGGTCGCGATCATCTGGGCCAGGGCCAGCTGGTTCACGGGCCACGTCGAGTTCACGCTGGCGCGCCTGTCCACGCTGAAGCCTGGCCAGGTCCTGAGTCAGACGTACGTCCAGAGCAAGACCGACTTCGTGGACACGATCAGACTATGCGCAGTTCAAGGCAGACGCATGTTCGGGGCGCCCGTAGGGCAGCCAGCAACGCAAGTGTGCGACTCGGACGGCCCGATCGTCGACTGATGCAGCAGTCTCCGAGCGACCACATACCGGAAGCCTGGAACGGCTGCCCTTCATAAGTCACATCGCCGCGAAACCTGCGAGGGCGACGGAGCCGCAGCCAGAATCCGTGTGCTACCTCGGTTCCCGGCTGGGGCCGTCTCTGCGGTCGCCTGGCTGACCTGCAGAACTCAACGGAAGTGACTAGTTATGTCGCGCGCAAAACGGTCCGAACGCACTATGGGAGGACAGCGATTGCGCCCGTAGTGTCTCGTTTGGGCCTAAGGGGAGGCCCATCACATCAGGACCGGTGGGACGGTCCGTTTGCCGGCTCGGTGACTGGGAGGTGCCGAGCGGGGAGGGGAATTGATCATGAGTGCTGTCGCAATTGTCGACTCGTGGGTCGACGACTGGGCAAGTCAGGCTCGCTGTTCGAGCCAGGACCCGGACGCGCTGTTCGTCCGGGGCAAGGCCCA
>JAEXXY010000269.1 GCA_023451855.1 Actinomycetes bacterium | reverse complement strand
ACCCCCACCGGCGCGGCAACGAGCCCTGCGCCCGCGCCGTCCGCGTCCGCCCCCTGACCCCGGCGCCGTTGCAGGCCCGACGCGCCGCGCCGCGTGCCGAGGCGCCCGACGCCGTCGGGCCTGAGGCTGGTCTCTGCGCCCCGGGTGGGTACGGATCTGCCATGGCTGACACGGCAATCTTCGATGTCGACGGGACCCTCGTGGACACCAACTACCAGCACGCGCTCGCGTGGTTCCGCGCCCTGCGCCGCTTCGACATCACCCGCCCGCTGTGGCGCCTCCACCGCGGCATCGGGATGGGCGGGGACCAGTTCGTGTCGGCGGTGGCTGGCCGCGAGGTCGAGGAGGCCCACGGCGACGCGCTGCGCGCTGCGTGGGCTGAGGAGTTCAACGAGCTCATCGGCGAGGTGCAGCCCTTCGAGGGCGCGCACGAGCTGCTGGGCGAGGTGAAGGATCGGGGCTTCCGGCTCGTCCTCGCCAGCTCCGGCAAGAAGGAGCACGTCGAGGCGTTCCTCGACCTCATCGACGGCAAGCCCCTCGCCGATGCCTGGACGACCTCGGACGACGTCGAGAAGAGCAAGCCGGAGCCGGACCTCGTCTCGGCGGCGCTGGCCAAGGTCGAGGGTGCCAGCGGCGTCATGGTCGGCGACTCGGTCTACGACGCCCAGGCGGCGGCCAAGCTCGGCATCCCGACCCTCGGGGTGCGCACCGGCGGCTTCTCCGTCGGTGAGCTGCAGGAGGCCGGCGTCCTGCAGGTGTTCGACTCGCTGGTCGCCTTCCGCTACGCACTGGACGGCACCCCGCTGGCGCGCGCCAGCCGCTGACGTGGCGTCGATGGACGTCCGCGTCGGCCTGTGCGGGTGGACGGTCTCCCAGTCCTCCTACGTGCAGCGCTTCCCAGCCCTCGAGGTGCAGCACACGTTCTACGAGCCACCGACGGACGCCGTCCTGACGCGCTGGCGCACCCAGGTGCCGGACGACTTCGAGTTCACGATCAAGGCGTGGCAGGTCGTGACGCACGAGTCGGGCAGCCCCACCTACCGGCGGATGAAGCAGCCGCTGCCGGACAGCGCCCGTGGCCAGGTCGGAGCGTTCCGGACGACTCCTCCGGTCCTCGCCGGCTGGCAGCGCACGCTCGAGTGCGCCCGCCTGCTCCGGGCCACCGCGGTGCTGCTCCAGTGCCCGAAGAGCTTCCGACCGGAGCGCGACAACATCGCGCAGCTCCGCCGCTTCCTGTCCCAGGTGGACCGGCCGACCGGGCGGCTCATGTGGGAGCCCCGGGGCGACTGGCCCACACCGCTGCTCCGGGATCTCTGCGCCGAGCTGGACCTCGTCCACGTCGTCGACCCGATGCAGACCGAGACGGTGACGCCGGACAGGACGTACTACCGCCTGCACGGCACCACGGGCTCGCGACACGTCCACACCGACGACGAGCTGCGCCGGCTGAGAGACCTCGTCGACGGCAGGCCGTCGCCCTACGTCATGTTCAACAACATCCCGCGCGTCGGCGACGCGGAGCGGTTCCTCGCGCTGCTCTCGGACTGAGCCGGGTCCGGCATCGGTCAGGCTGAGGCGGCGGTCTGGTCGCGGGCGTCGGAGGGGCGGCGCTCGCCGAGGCCGGCCATGCCCCATCGCACGGTGGCGGCGCCGAGGTGGCCGAGCGGGCGGCCGACGAACCGCGCCACCGGGTCCGGTACCGGCAGCCCGAGCATCTGCCGTGCCCATCCCGGCAGCAGCGACACGCCACCGGCCGCGAGCACCCCGTAGCCCGGCCGCGCCGTCCACGGCAGCGGCGGGTCGAGCAGCAGGAACCGCGCCGCCTCGCGCGCCGCGTCGGTCGCCTCGAGTTCGGGACGGTACGACGCGAGCACCGCGCGCAGCTCGGCGACCGACGCGGGAGGCGTCGGTACCCCCAACCGCGCCGCGGGCACGCCCGCCTGCCGCACGTACAGGTCAGCCTCGTCCGAAGACAGGGGAGTGGCCGCGAACGCCTGGAACGCGCGCAGGAACGAGTCCACCTCCGCCACGTGCACCCACGTCAGCAGGTGCGGGTCGCTCGCCCGGTACGGCCGACCGAACTCGTCACGCCCGCGCACCCGCTCGTGGATCTCGCGCACGTGGGCGATCGCCTCCTCGGCGTGCTCGACCGTGCCGAACGTCGTCGTCGCGAGGTAGTGGCTCGTGCGCTGGAGCCGCCCCCACGGGTCGCTCTTGTAGCCGCTGTGCCCGGCCACCCCGGCCATCGCCATCGGGTGCAGCATCTGCAGCAGCAGCGACGTGATGCCTCCCGGAAACATCGACGCGTCGGCCTGCACCCGCCACACCGGGTCCGTCGGCACGAACCATCGCTCGCCCTCCGCGCCCCAGATCCGTGCAGCCCGCGCGGGGGCGTCGTCACCGGCGACCTTGTCGCGCAGCATCATCCCGAGCCGGCGCTGGAGCGCGCGTGTCACCGGTTGGAGGGTCATGCCGTCACGCTAGGCGAGGAACCCGACACTCCCAAGCGAGCTGTCCAACGTTGGTGCGCACTCGATCCCGACGCGTCAGTCGAGCGTGATGCGGATGCCGGCCCGCGGCTGCCGCTTGACCGCCCACGACGTCGCGCCCGCGATCACGTCACCGAGCCGGGCCATGACGTACTTGCGCCCCATCGCCCGCTTCACTGCGGCGACGCCCTCAGGCGTCCGAACGACGCGTGCCGTGCCGGTGTACGTCGGTGCACCGGGGGCGATGCGTCCGCGGATGTCACAGGGCCGCAGCTCGATTCGCGCGGTGTGGGCCAGACGCTTGAGCTTGCCGGCCGGGTCGACCGTGACGACGACGAGCTCGCCGTCGTCGCGCGCGACCCACACCGGCGTCGACACGGGCGTGCCGTCGCGGCGGAAGGTCGTGAGCGAGACGTACCGGTGCGCGGCGACGACGTCGAGGTCGCTGGGGGTCTCCATCGGGCCACCCTACGCACGCGCCTTGCCGGAACCTCGACGACGAGCCCGCCACAATGGGGCATGGCGCTCGCGCTCTGCCTCCTGCTCGACCCGCCGTCCGCCCGGACGGTCCTGCGCCTGTGGGAGCGGCTCGAGGAGCGCGGCATCGCCACGCTGCTGACCCACACGCACCGTCGGCACGTGCCGCACCTGTCGTACGGCGTGTGCCTCGAGTGGGACATCGACGCCGTCCTCGCCGCCACCGCAGCGCTGCCCGACGACGGCCCGGTCGACATCGCCGTCCAGGGCACCGTGTCGTTCCCGCGCGGGCGCGCGGCGCTCGCCTGCTCGGTGACCTCGGCGACCGCGGCCCGGCAGGAGCGCGCCGTCGCCGCCCTCCGCGACACCGGCGCGATCATCCACCTGTCTCTATACACATCTCCGAGCCCACGAGAC
>JAEXXY010000268.1 GCA_023451855.1 Actinomycetes bacterium | reverse complement strand
GGTCGGGGTTGCGCAGGGCCGCGGCCAGCGCGTCGGGCAGCGGTGCGGCCTTGAGGCGTCGCCGCCGGGTGCGGGCGACGTAGATCTCCCCCGACATCTCGATGTCGCGACCGGGCGTCTGCTTCGGGTTGGCCTCCCGGACGCGGTCGAACACGTAGTCGTAGAGCTCGTCGAGCGACACGAGCCCGTCCTCGTCGCGGTCGGCGTCGCCGGTGCGCAGGCCGTGGACGACGGCCGAGGTGAACACCGACGGCGGCGCCTCGTGCTCGGCGGTCAGCGTCGTGCCCTCGAAGGCGTACTCGATGGCGCTCGACGCGCTGATGACCGCGCGCCCGCGCCCACCGCCGAGGCGTCCCTTCGGGAAGGCGTCCATGACGTTGACGGGGCCGGCGGCGCGCACCGTGACGCCCTCGCCGAACGCCCCGCCGTAGCAGCAGTCGAGGAACAGCACGATGCTGTGGGCGCGGGAGCCGCGCATGCACCGCTGGACGAAGTCGGCCGGCACCGACGACGACGCGAGCCGGTCCGGACGCGTGTTGCGGGCCGCGATGAACAGCTCGCCGGAGTCGCTCTTGAGCCCGTGGCCGGAGAAGTGCAGCAGGACGAGGTCCTCGGGACCGCTGTCGGCGAAGAGGTCCTCGATGTGGGCCTGCACCTCGTGCGACGCCGCGTTCTGCACGACGTCGACCTCGAAGCCGCCGACCTCGGGGTCGCCGAGCACCTCGCTCAGCGCCACGGCATCCGCGGCCGCGGAGCGCAGCTGGCCGAGCGCCGCGTGGTCGTAGGTGTCGGTCGCCACGACGAGCGCGCGGCGTCGCCCGGTCACGCCGGGGCCTCCGTACCGTCCACGTGGCGCAGGAACACCTGGAGCAGCCGGTCCTGCTCCTCGGCCGAGGCGTCGGTCAGCTCGAACACGTCACCACCGACCTCGATCCGCACCGAGCGGGCGTCGCCGGTGCCGCGCCGCAGCCAGCCGCGCAGCGACGCGACGAGGGCCGTGAGGCCACCGGAACCGAAGACCGCCACGGCGAGGGCACTGACGGTGGCCGGGTCCACGGCGCGCGCGCCCGGCTCGACGGTTGCGGGCGTGCTCGCGGTGCTCGCAAGGGGCTCGACCTCATCGAGGTCGCCGAGCTCGGTGCGCAGCTGACGGTGGAGGGAGTCGAGACGCAGGCCATCGGCCCCCGACTCCGACAAGGCCAGAACGACCGTCGCGCGCATCTCGTCACCTCGCACATGCCGTTTCCAGAACAGTACGCGCGAGCGGGCCGTCCGATACAGGGTCTTTGCAGGTTCGGCGCGGCCACCGCGGCACGCACGAAGGCCAGCGGGTGGGTTGCAGGTTCATGCACTCGTTCCGGCTCCATCGGGAGAGCCGCCCCGCGGGCTCCGATGTTCGGCGATACTGCGCTGACATCCGCACACGTGACAGGGGAAGACGTGTTCGCACGCGCATCGGGCACGGCTGCCGCCGTGGCCATCACCACCGTTCTGGCCTCGGCGCTCGCCGCGCCCGTCGCGGGAGCCGCGCCGACGGTGTCCGACCCGCCCGGAAGCGTCACCGTGGTCGACGGACGCACCGACTCCACGCCTGGGGGCGCCTCAGCCACGGGTCGCACCACCGTCGGCGTCCACGTCCGTTCCGCCCACGAGCAGACCCTGGTACGCCCGGACGGGACATCCCAGTCGCTGGCCGTGGAGGACATGGTGGCGCTTCACGGATGTGGTCCGATGGCGGCCGGCACCGATTCGGACGCGGTCGCGGTCACGTGGCACGACGACATCACAGGCGAGTCGGGAAAGCGGGCGATCGGTCAGGGACGTACGTTCGTGACGGCCTCGCCGTCAGGGTGGGTGGAGAGTCGCACGGTCAGCGAGGTGGGGACGTCCCGCGTCGAGCTGCACGAGGTCGACGCACGCACGGGAGCCGACACCCTGCTCGCCGACGTCATGGATCCGGTCGATCCGAGCGCCGGCCTGTCCGTGAGCGCGTCGTGCGCCGCCGACGGTTGGACCGTCGTCGCGCGTGGCTCGGACCGGGTTCTCGTCTACCGCCTCGACGGCACCTCGCACCAGCTCGTCCGCCTCCTCACCGAGACCGTCGACCACAGCGTCGTGTCCACCTTCGCGGTCGTCGGTCGGGCTGGAAGCTCCCTCGCCTACTTCCGCGCCGTCCGCGACAGCACGGGAACCTTCAACGGCACCGTGTACCGCAAGGACGGCTCTGCCCCCGAGGTGCCCCTGCTGGCCGCTCGGTCGGTGCGAGCCGGCTTCGTCACCCCCGACCGCACCGTCGTCGCGGTGAGGCAGGCGTCCGGCTATGCCTTCTACGTCGTGCCGCTCGGTGAGGCGCCGGTCGTGGTGCCGGCACTCGGGAACGCCACCGCCACCTACCCGCTCGAGGGCGACGAGCTCCTCGCCGTCGTGCCCTCAGGCACCGCCAGCGGCGTGTACCGCATGGCGGGTGGCACGACGAATCGCGTGTGGCAGCCCCCGATGTCCCCGATCTACGCCTACGAGGCCAGCCTTCCGCCGGGCCGGATCGCGTGGTCGGACAACCGCTCAGGTGTGTGGACCGTGCACGCGAGATCCGTGACCCAAGCATCCCCGCTGCAGCTGGACCAGGCCGTCGTCTCGTACGGCACCTCCACCTACCCCGACGTCCAAGCGGACGGGCGCCGAGTCGCCTTTCAGGAGAAGGGCTCCGGCGGCATCAGCGTTCACGACGGGACCACGCTGCGCAGGCTCGGCCGCAGCTACTGGCCCATCGCCATGACTGGACACCGGATCCTCGACGCGAACCCCGACGGCATCCCCGACCGCGTCTTCGACCTCGCGGCCGGAGCGTGGCGTGACTACGGCGTCGACCTGGGCCCGATCTGGGGTCCCTACGGCACGACGATGGTGAGCGGACGGATCAAGCGCGTCGACCTCGGCACCGGCGCCATCACGGACTGGGTCGGCGCCGAGACGGTGGGGTTCCCCGCCGGGTCGTCGATCAGCGCCGTCGCCCTCAGCTCACGCCTCGTCGTCTTCAGCGTCCCCGACCCGGAGACGCCCCTCAACCTCGTCCGGCTCGGCTGGTACGACTGGCACACCCGAACTCACGGAACCATCGTGGCCGACGTCGAGAGCTACTCCGTCAGGGCCGTCGGCGGCCTCGTCTCGTACACCGCGCACACGTCCGAAGGTCGCGTCCGTACCGTCTTCGACACCGCGAAGGGCGGCGTGGCCCTCGAGCTCCCCGGGTCCGAAGACCTTCGTCTCGGCAGCGGCCGGGCGTACTGGACGGACGCCGTGACCGGTGCGGCACGTGCAGCGGCCGTGCCCGGCGCACAGCCGTCCGCGCCGGTCCACGAGGGAAACCCCATCGCTCCGGGCACGCGGTACCGCTCCGACACGGCGCCGTGGCATGGCGAATGGGTCTTCACCGAGCCACTGACGGACTGCGCCGTCACGGTCAGTACGGCCTCGGGTGCCTCGGTGGTCACCCGCCCGTGCGACCCGCGGTACACGACGCTCGGCGAAGCGGTCGTCGACTGGGACGGTCGCGATGCTGCAGGCGCACTCGTGCCGGCGGGGTCGTACACGTGGAGCGTCCGAGCCGCCGGCGAAGGCGGCCCTGCGGTCTCCGCCACGGGCGGCGCCGCCATCAGTGGGACGATCGTGGTCCGCAGCGACACCTACACACCCGTCGGACCCCTTCGGCTCGTCGACACGCGGTCCGGTCTCGGCGCACCCCGGTCACCCATCGGTGCCGGACGAGACATCGCCGTGCAGGTCGGCGGCCGCGCAGGGATCCCGGTCGATGCCGCGGGAGTCGTCCTCAACGTCACGGCCGTGGCGCCCGCAGGCGCAGGGTTCATGACCGTCTTCCCGTCCGGAACCGCCCGTTCCACGGCCTCCACCCTCAACTACGCCGGTGGTCAGACGATCGCCAACCAGGTCCTGGCCAAGCTCGGAGCGGACGGGAAGGTGCGGTTGCACTCGCATGCCACGAGCCATGCGGTCGTCGATGTCGTCGGGTACTACCCGGCGGGTCCGAACCTCACGCCCCTGTCCCCTGCGAGGCTGCTCGACACACGGGTGACGAAGCTCCGCGTGCCAGCGGGGGGATCCGTGACGGTGCCCGTGGCCGGTCATGGCGGCGTCCCGGTGGGCGCCGCCGCCGCCGTCCTCAACGTGACAGCGGTGAACCCGTCGGCACCCGGCTTCCTCACCGTGTTCCCGGCCGGTCGGCCGCGACCCGACGCGTCGAACGTCAACGTGCCCAAGGGCGGGATCGTCTCGGGGATGACGGTCGTCCCGCTCGGCTCGAACGGCGCCGTGACGATCTACTCGCACTCAGCGTCCGACGTCGTGGTCGATGTGTCTGGGTGGGCGCCGCCGACGTCGGACTTCCGGAGTCTCACGCCGGCGCGACTGCTCGACACCCGCGCAGGCATCGGTGCCTCGAAGAGCGTCGTGGGGTCCGGCCACGTGGTCGGACTCGTGGTCGCTGGACGCGGCGGAGTCCCCACGAGCGGACTGGGCGCCGTCCTGCTCAACGTCACCGTCACGAGCCCCCAGGGCCCGGGTGTCGTCACGGCGTACGCCTCCGGCACGTCCCGTCCGACCGTGTCCACCCTGAACTTCGTTCGTGGACAGACGATCTCGAACACCGTCCTGGTCCGTGTCGGATCTGACGGCCGGGTCAACCTCCACACCACGGCCGGCACGCAGCTCATCGCCGATGTCCAGGGATACGTGCGCAGATGAGCCGGCGACACAGTCTGGACTGACGGGCTGGACTGACGGGCTGGACTGACGGGCTGGACTGGTCCGCCGTCCGCACCTGCCGAGGCCGGCCGCACACCGCGTACGGCGTGCGGCCGGCCTCGACCGGTGCCAACCCGGGCAGGTGGCCGGGTTCGGCCCTAGTTGGCCGTAGTCGTCCAGCGCTGGGTTGGCGCGCCGGTGTCGGTCACCTGCACGACCTTGCCCGATGCGTCGACCGCGAGGGAGAGGCCGCTGTGCTTGGCCTTGAGCGTCAGCTGCGTGCCGGCGCGGGTGACGGTCCACTGCTGGTTCGTCGTGCCCGTGCAGGTGTACTGACCGACGAGCGCACCGGACGTCTGCGAGCTGTAGAAGACGTCCATGCACTGCCCGCTCTGGGCGTTCTTCACCTGGTAGGCGCCCGAGTCCTGCAGCGTCACCACCCACTTCTGCGACGCCGACGAGCTGACCGGCGCGGTCCCGAGCTGCGAGGAGTCGGACCCCGGCGCCTCGAGGGCGAGCCCCGAGCCGACGTTGCCGATCGAGTACTGGCCGTCCGCGATCGGCGGCGGCACGACGTCCTCGGTGCCGACGGTCAGCGCGAAGACGTGCACCGCCGAGTTGGCCGGCAGGGTCACCGCCGTCACCTCCTTGGCCGGGTCGATCCGCACCGTCTTGGTGTAGAGCCGGTACGCGGTGGACGGGTAGGCGGCGCCGGTGGGCGTGTTCTTGCCCAGCGTCGTGACCGCCGTCTTCGCGCCGTACGTGTCGGTGGCGAGGCAGCACCAGTTGGGGAAGCCGAGCGTCACCGCTGCGGACGAGCCGTCGGCGTAGTGCACCGTCGCCGCTCCCACGGCCGAGCCGCTCGTGCCGGTGCCGAGGAAGGCGAGGGCATTGCCCTTGCCCGACACCTGGATCGTCTCTCCGGCCGCCGCGACGTTGTCCTTCGTGCCGGGTTGCGAGGACGGCCAGGTGAAGTCGAACCCATTGACTGACACCTTCGCACCGGGCGAGACGCCCTGTGCAGCAAGGCGTTCCGCGATGAAGCCGGACCCCCCGCCGTCGATGTTGCCCGGCGCGGACGAGCCCAGGGCGGTGACGCCGACGTTGCTGAACGCGCTCGCGAGCGAGGGGACCGCCAGACGCGTCGTCGTGGCGTCGGTCAGCGTGTGCGACACGTCGCGCACCGTGTATGCGGCCGACACCGTGACCGGGTACGACCCGGGCTTGGCCCCCGCGGGCGGGGTCACCGAGAACCGGGCCGTGAACGACGCGCCGTCCTTGAGGTCGGTGGCCGTCGTCCCAGACGCCGTGGTCGTCCACCCCGCCGGGACACCGACCGAGGTCGTGGTGACCTGGACGGGCTTGCCCGTCGAGTTGGTGAAGGTCGCCGACACCTCGCGGCCCTCGCCCGGCAACAGATCGGGGTGAAAGGGGCGCATCGGACGGGACATCGGGACCCGGCATCGCGGGGCCGGCGGCGGCCGCGGCAGGACGTCGCCCAACCCCCGTGGAATCCACAGTGCGTTCCTCTGGCGCGCCGGGCGTACTGGTGCCATGCTCGGTGGAGCAGAAGTTCTCCTCGCCGTCGGCACGTCGCCGGCGACAGGGAGGCTCGGGCGAAAGGTGTGGAACGAGCGGACTCGACGCCGAGGACGTAATAGAAACTTCACCCAACCCCTCGCGCATGCCCCTGATCCGTGGTTAGACTGGGTACAGCGAAGGGTTGGGCCCGCACGAACCGCGCCCAGCCCTTCTGCATGTGCTGGCTCGCACTGTCCCCCTGTCGGTGCGAGCCAGCTCATGCAGAGAAGGACCCGGATGCCGATGGCATCCGGGTCCTTCTCTTTGCGGTGCCCCTTTCAGGACGGGGTGCTCAGCCCTTGCC
>JAEXXY010000210.1 GCA_023451855.1 Actinomycetes bacterium | reverse complement strand
ACGCGGACCTCCTCGACGTCGTCGGCGTCCTCGGGCTCCCAGGCGCGGCCCTCCGTCGGGGAGGTCGCGTCCACCGAGCCCGCCGAGTCCACCGAGTCCGTCGAGGCCGTCGCCCTCGTCGTGTCCGTGTCGTCGATGGACGCAGCGGCCTCGGCGGGGGTCTCGCGCGGCTCGGACTGCTCGTCTCCCGCCGCGACGGGCTCACCCGACGCGGCGGCGGTCGCACCGGCTGCTGCGCCCGAGAGGCCTGCGGCCCCCTCCTCGGCGTCGGCCGTCGGCTCGTCGGTGCGCTCGGCGGCCGTGGCCGCAGTGGCGGCGGTGCTGGTCCGGTCGGCGTCGTCCGGCGACGCCTCGTGAAGCTTGGTCGTGTCGCTCATGTCGTCGGCTCCGTTGCGCTCGGCGACGACCCCGGCCTTCCGGGCGTCGTCAGACGCGGCGTCCGCGGCCGCGCTGCTCGAGCCCGTGACGTCCTCGTCGGTGTCGGCCGCGGCGGTCGGTGTCGAGCCGGACTCCGGCTCGACGTCGTCGTGCCACGACGGCACAGCACCTGTACCCACTTCGGCGTCCGTCGACGCGTCCTCGCCTGGCGCGTGGTCGGACGCGAGCTCGCCGGCCTCCTCGGTGGACGACGCGGTCGTCGCCGAGGCGGCGTCGGTGGCGGGCGCCCAGCGACCACCGTCGTCTGCGCGTGCAACGTCGTCGGGGTCGTGCGAACTCGTCTGTGAACCAGGGGAACCCGTCGAGTATCCGAAGGGGTTCACGGCGTCGGCGAGGTCGTCGTCGTCGTCCTCCTGGGTGAAGGCGGCGCTGCCCACAGCGGCTCCGGCGCCGGCACCTGCTGCACCAGTGCCGGTGGCGCCCGCGCCGGCACCGCGGGCGTCCTCGTCGTTCTGGACGTCGGGGTCGATGCGGTCGGCCTCACGGGCGAGCTCGTCGTGCTGGGTCCGGGCGCGCTCGGCCACGGCGGCGGCCTGGGCGGCCTGCTCCTCGAGGCGACGCGCCTCACGCGCCTTGGCCTCGGCCTCGGCGCGCGCCTCGCTGGCCATCTCGCCGGTGACGGACGCGCGGTCCTGCTGCTGCCGGACCTCTTCGAGCCGGGCGTCCAGACTGGCTCGCATCCGGTCGGCCTCGGCCCGACGCGCCTCCATCTCCTTGCGTCGGCTGGCCGAGACGAAGAACCAGATGATCAGGGCGACGACGATGACGCCGACGACCACCCACAGGATCGTCTTGTTGGTGTCGGACATTCCATCCCTTTCGGGTCACGGGTCCAGAACGACCACTCCACCGGCAACCTACTGCGCCACAAGCCGGTTCGCGCCACTGCCACGCGTCCTTTCGGCGATCCGTACCCGATCCGAGGCATGCTGCGCGGCCCGTCGGGCTGGCGTCCTCAGTCGAGGCCGAGCCTCCTGGCCGTCACCTCGCGCATCTCCACCTTGCGGATCTTGCCGGTCACCGTCATGGGGAACTCCTCGACGATCTCGACGTAGCGCGGGATCTTGTAGTGCGCGAGCTGGCCGGTGCAGAACTCGCGCAGCGACTCTGCCGTCAGCGGGGTCGCGCCGTCCTTCATCCGGATCCAGGCGCACAGCTCCTCGCCGTACTTCTCGTCGGGCACCCCGATGACCTGGGCGTCGAGGATGTCGGGGTGGGTGTAGAGGAACTCCTCGATCTCGCGGGGGTACACGTTCTCCCCGCCGCGGATCACCATGTCCTTGATCCGGCCGGTGATCTCGACGTAGCCGTCGTCGTGCATGACGCCGATGTCGCCGGTGTGCATCCAGCCGTCCTCGACGGCCTCGGCCGTCTTGTCGGGCTGCTCCCAGTACCCGAGCATCACCGAGTAGCCCTTCGTCATGAACTCCCCGGCCCGGCCGCGCGGCAGCGTCTCGCCCGACACCGGGTCGACGATCTTGATCTCCAGGTGAGGCCCGACGCGTCCGACCGTGCCGACCTTCTGCTCGAAGGTGTCGTCGGTGCGGTTCTGCGTCGACACCGGGGAGGTCTCGGTCATGCCGTAGCAGATCGTCATCTCCTCGATCCCCGAGGCGATGAGCTTCTTCATCAGCTCGGCCGGGCACGGCGAGCCGGCCATGATCCCGGTGCGCACGCTCGAGAGGTCGTAGGAGGCGAAGTCGGGCAGGTTCCACTCGGCGATGAACATCGTCGGCACCCCGTACAGCGAGGTGACCTTCTCGTCCTGCGTCGCCCGCAGCGTCGCTGCGGGGTCGAACCCGGGCGCCGGGATGACCATGCACGCCCCGTGCGTGGTGCACGCGAGGTTGCCCATGACCATGCCGAAGCAGTGGTAGAACGGCACCGGGATGCACACCCGGTCGGCCTCGGTGTAGGCGCACAGCTCGCCGACGAAGTAGCCGTTGTTGAGGATGTTGCGGTGGCTGAGCGTCGCGCCCTTGGGGAACCCCGTGGTGCCGGAGGTGTACTGGATGTTGATGGCGTCGGTGTTGCTCAGGCTGCCCTGCACCCGTGCCAGCTCCTCGGCTGACACTTCGTCGGCCCGCGCCATGAGCTCGTCCCAGTCGGGCGTGCCGATGTACACGACGCGGTCCAGGCCCGGCACCTCGTCGCGGACCTCCTCGACCATGCCCCGGTAGTCGCTCGTCCTGAACGACTCCGCGGCGACGAGCGTCGAGATGCCCGCCTGCCCGAGGACGTACTGCAGCTCGTGGGCCCGGTAGGCCGGGTTGATGTTGACGAGAATCGCGCCCATCTTCGCCGTCGCGTACTGCACGAGGGTCCACTCCGAGCAGTTCGGGGCCCAGATGCCGACGCGGTCGCCGGTGCGCACGCCGACGGCGAGCAGGGCCCGGGCCAGCAGGTCGACATCGCGCTGCAGCTCGGCATAGGTCCACCGCTTGCCCTGGGTGACGTCGACGAGCGCCTCCCGGTCGCCGAACCGGGCGACCGTGGCGTCGAGGTTGTCCCCGATCGTCTGCTCGATGAGCGGCGGCTCGGTCTCGCCGCGCGTGTGCGACAGGGCGGGGTCCAGCCCGGTGGACGAGTCGGTCTGCACAGCGGTCATCGGGGCCTCCGGACGTCGTGGTCGGTTCCTCAGCACACCCAACCCCGGGCCCCGGCGGCGCGCAAGGGATTCGTCCACGTCCGGCTGTCTGCCTCGTCACGCCCGACGACCGTCGCGCACTGCCGGCGCGACGATGAAGGTGTCGAAGGAGCCGTCATGAGCCCGCGCCCCGACACGCCACCCCCGTCGACCTCGACGACGGGTCCGCGTTTTGCGCGCCTCGGGCGGTTCGCCGCCAGGCTGCTGCTGGTCGGCGCTGTCCTCGTCGTCGTGGCCCTCGGCTTCCAGGGACAGGACCTGGCCGTCGTGTTCTATGCCGGGTTCGTCCTCGTGGTCGCAGGTGGCGTGCTCGCAGTGACGCACCACCTGCGGACCAGCGGCGGCCCGGTCACGGTCCTGCCGACGAGTCGCCTGGGGTGGGTGTCGGCGGCGATGCTCGTCGTCGGCGTCGCCGCGTCCGCCGTCGCACCGCTCGTCGCGGTCGGGTCGCGGCACGCGAGCGCCGTGCAGAACCTCGTGGTCCAGGGCGGCTTCGTCGTCGCCGGGCTGTCGGGGCTCACGGTCCTGCTCGCGTCGTGGCGCCACGGCGAGCGGTCCCTGCCGGCGATCATCCTCTGCGGCCTCGCCGGCCTCGCCTTCCTCCTGCTCCTCTTCAGCGTCGAGACCCAGCCGATGGGCTGAGGCGCGCGCGAAGGGCGTCGGCGCCGGGCCCGTGGAGGCGCTCCAGCGCGGCCGGGCGACCGGTGAGCAGCAGCACGAGTGCCGCGACGGGTCCCGCGATCTCCGGGCCGGCGCCCACGGACCAGTTCACGTCCGTGGCCACGAGGCGGTGGTCGTCGATGGGCAGCTGACGGTTCACGGTCCCGAGCCAGGTGTGTCGGGTCGCCCAGACGCGGTCCGCCGCGATGAGGGCGCCGACCGGCCGCATCTCGAGGTCGATGCCGAGCGGCACCGCGATGTCCTGGGCGTGCACGAGGCTGTCGGTGAGGGCTTCGCGCGGGGTGACGAACGAGTTGTGCCGTCGCGACCCGATGCCGGCACGGATCCGAGCGATGATCTCGTCGGTGGGCAGGGCCGCCTGCAGCAGGGCGGACCGGTGGATGACCCGGTTCAGGGTCACGGCACGCAGGAGGCTGGGATGGGCGGCGACCAGGCGGGCGACGTCGCCCAGGTGCTGTCGCTGCAGGGTGAGGTGCGCGGCAACCTGCCGCACCGTCCAGCCCTCACACAGGGAGGGATGGTCCCACTGGTCGTCGGTGAGCTGCTCGAGCATGGCCACCGTGCGGGTGCGCTGCGCGTCGATCTCCGACCAGATCAGGTCGGGACTCGGCGCCTCGGCGTCAGACCTCATGTCGATCCCCTTCTGTCACGGATTCTCGCGCGTCCCGCCCGGCGGCGGAACGGTCCGGCTCAGGTGAAGACGGGCGGCTGCAGCCGGGTCCGCTTCAGCTCGAAGAACTCGGGGTAGCCGGCGAGCAGCCGGGCCCCCTCGAACACCCGCAGTGCGTCGTCACCGCGCGGGATCGCATTCAGGACGGGCCCGTAGAAGGCGACGCCGTCGATGTGGGTCGTCGGGGTCCCGACGTCGCCGCCCACGGGCGCCAGACCCACGGACGTGCTGCGCCGCAAGGCGTCGTCCAGCTCACTGTCCTCCATGGTGTCCTCGAGGTCGGCGGGCAGACCGAGCGACACGAGCGCCGACCGCACTGCGAGGTGGTACTCCTGGCCCGTCGGCCGGCGCCAGACGTCGAAGACGAGCTCACCGAAGGCCGTGTAGAAGCGGCTCAGCACCCCGCCGCCGCAGCGTTCCGCGATGGCCACGGCCACGCGCGAGGGACCGCGGGACTCCTCGACGTTGTGGCGGTAGTCGGGCGCGACGTCGGTGCGGTGCTCGTTGACGACGTAGAGGCTCATGACGTGGTGACGCACCTCGAGGGGCCGCAGCGTGGCGACCTCCCCGAGCCAGCGCGACGCGGTCCAGGAGTACGGGCACACGGGGTCGAACCAGAAGTCGACGACGGCCGGTCGAGCGCTCATCGGCTGCCCCTCTCACTATCATCAGGTTCGATAGACTGACCAATATAGTTCGACTATTTGACTACTTCAAGAGGTCCCATGCCATCGCACCCGTTCGTTGGCCTGCTCATGTTCATCGCGTCGCGCGACGTAGAGACGCGCGTGGTGGCGGCCATGCGGCGGGCGGGGGTCGAGGACATCACCCTCGCGCAGGCCCGGGTCGCGGCCCGCATCGGACCCAACGGCACCCGGCTGTCCGACCTCGCCGAGCAGGCCCAGGTGACCAAGCAGACCGCGACCGCGCTCGTCGACCGGCTCGAGGCGGCCGGCTACGTCGAACGCGTGCCCGACCCGACCGACGGCCGGGCCCGCCTGGTGCGGCTGACCGCCAAGGCCGAGGCGCTCCTGCCGATCGCGCGTGCCGAGGAGCAGCGCATCGAGCAGGAGTGGGAGGCCCACCTCGGCCCTCGGCGGATGCGCGAGCTCCGCGAGGCGCTCGTCCTCCTGCGCGAGATCACCGACCCCTACCGTGACGACGCCTGACGCACGCCGGGGTGCACGCAAGGCCGGGCACCACGAGAGCCCGAACATGACGAAGGCCCCGACCGCATCCGGTCGGGGCCTTCGCCTTCTGTCTCAACACAGAGCGCACCCGAAGGGATTCGAACCCCTAACCTTCTGATCCGTAGTCAGATGCTCTATCCGTTGAGCTACGGGTGCAGTGCCTTTCGCCCTTCCGGGCGGGACGAGAAGTTACCTTAGCGCCCCGGGTCGCGAACCACGAAATCGAGGTGACGCACTCCGTCGCACGCACCTCCGCGACGCCGACGGACACGTCCTGGGTGGTGCGCCGCGAGCAGACGACAGGGCCTGTCCACCACCCGGCAATCCCACTGCAAATCCTGCAAGAAACCGACACGATCCGGTCGCAGGGCTTGCAACGCCGGACGGGTGTGAGCCGTTTCACCGGGCCCGCAGGACAGACCGGTCATCGGCGCTCCGGGCCGGGCGTACGGTGAGTCCATCACGTCATCTGCTCACTATGTGGACACCCGGCGGGGCGCCACCCGCGCCTGACGAGGGCCCACGAGCGAGCAGCAGAACCGGCACGACGTGGTGCCGGCAGTGCACCGCGCGAAGGGATGGCCCGCAAGTGACCACAACCCAAGAGAAACCGAGTACGCACACGACGCACGCCGGCCTGGCCGCCTGGGTCGACGAGGTCGCCGCGCTGACGCAGCCGCGCGACGTCCGCTGGATCACCGGCACTCCCGAGGAGTGGACCGAGCTGACCGACCAGCTCGTCGAGGCCGGCACCTTCGTGCGCCTCGACGAGGACAAGAAGCCGAACTCGTTCTACTGCAAGAGCGACCCGTCCGACGTCGCCCGCGTCGAGGACCGCACCTACATCTGCTCCGTCGAGGAGAAGGACGCCGGCCCGACCAACAACTGGATGGCGCCGGAGGAGATGAAGGCTCGGATGACCGAGCTGTACCGCGGCTCCATGCAGGGCCGCACCATGTACGTCATCCCGTTCGTCATGGGCCACCTCGACGCGACGGTCCCGATGTTCGGCGTCGAGATCACCGACTCGGCCTACGTCGTCGTTTCGATGCTCGTCATGGCCCGCTGCGGCAACGAGGTCCTGCGCCGCATCGAGGACACCGACGCCTCCTACGTGCCCGCACTGCACTCGGTCGGCGCGCCGCTCAGCGAGGGCACGGCCGACGTCGCCTGGCCGTGCTCGGACACGAAGTACATCGTCCACTTCCCCGAGGAGCGCGCCATCTGGAGCTACGGCTCCGGCTACGGCGGCAACGCCCTGCTCGGCAAGAAGTGCTACTCGCTGCGCATCGCGAGTGCCATCGCCCGCGACGAGGGCTGGATGGCCGAGCACATGCTCATCCTCAAGCTCACCTCACCCAAGGGGTCCGTCCACTACGTCGCCGCCGCGTTCCCGTCGGCCTGCGGCAAGACGAACCTCGCGATGATCACCCCGACGATCCCCGGCTGGAAGGCCGAGATGGTCGGCGACGACATCGCCTGGATGCGGTTCGGTGAGGACGGCCGGCTCTACGCCGTCAACCCGGAGTTCGGGCTGTTCGGCGTGGCGCCGGGCACCGGCGCCTCGACCAACCCCAACGCGATGGCGACCATCGACAAGGGCAACTCGGTGTTCACCAACGTCGCCCTCACCGACGACGGCGACGTCTGGTGGGAGGGCATGACCGACGAGCCGCCGGCCCACCTCACCGACTGGCACGGCAACTCCTGGACGCCCGAGGACGGCAAGGCGGGCCGGCTCTCGAGCCACCCGAACAGCCGCTTCTGCACGCCGGCCAAGCAGTGCCCGATGATCGCGCCGGAGTACGACAACCCGGACGGCGTGCCGATCGACGCCATCCTCTTCGGCGGTCGCCGCAAGACCACGGTGCCGCTCGTCTACGAGTCGCGCGACTGGACCCACGGCACGTTCATCGGCGCGACGCTCTCCTCGGAGACGACCGCCGCCGCCACCGGCGCCGTCGGCGTCGTGCGCCGCGACCCGATGGCGATGCTGCCCTTCATCGGCTACCACGCCGGCGACTACATGAACCACTGGCTCGAGATCGGCAAGGGTGCCGACGCGTCCAAGCTGCCGCGCATCTTCGGCGTCAACTGGTTCCGCCGCGACGAGGAGGACGGCTCGTTCCTCTGGCCCGGCTTCGGCGAGAACAGCCGCGTCCTCAAGTGGGTCGTCGAGCGCCTCGACGGTGACGCCGACGCGGTCGAGACGCCGATCGGCCTCGTGCCCACGGCCGACGCCCTCGACGTCGACGGCCTCGACATGACGCCCGAGCAGGTCGCCAAGGCCCTCGCCGTCAACGCGTCCGACTGGGAGGCCGAGCTGCCCCTCATCGAGGAGTGGTTCGACAAGTTCGGCGAGCAGCTGCCCGCCGAGCTGCGCACCGAGCTCGACACGCTCCGCGCGCGCGTCAGCGCCGGCTGACGCTCCGGTCCGCCGGCGCGTGCCGGTGACGGCGGACGACGTGATGCAGGGCCCGGCACCCCACGGGGTGCCGGGCCCTTCGCCGTCTCCCTCACGCCCTCGGCGTCGGTCTCCCGCGCCGATGGGCGGCACCCCGGGTCCTTCGACGGGTACACCTGAGGCATGAGCGACTCACACGGCTACGAGCGGGACGAGAGCGAAGCCGAACGGCTCGACCGCAACTTCAACGAGCAGCTGCAGGAGCTGCGCATCGTGCAGGCCGGCGTCCAGATCCTCTTCGCCTTCCTGCTCACGATCCCCTTCCAACAGCGGTTCTCCCAGCTGACCGGCCTGCAGCGGACGATCTACGTCTGCACGTTGCTGTCCGTCGCCATCAGCACGCTGGTGTTCATGGCACCGGTGGCCATGCACCGGATGCTGTTCCGCGAAGGCCTCAAGGACTACGTCGTGCGGTACACCGACCACCTCATCGGCACCGGCCTGCTCTTCCTCGTCGTCGGCATCGTCGGTGGCGTCGTCCTCGTCCTCGACGTCCTGCTCTCGCACACGACGGCGCTCTGGGTCGGCTGCGGGCTCGCCGTGCTGGCCGTCGCGCTGTGGGTGGTGCTGCCGCTGTCGCAGCGGCGCCGACGCCGACGCACCGACGCCGGCTGACCCTCCACCCGTCGAGAGGCCACGTCTGGCTGAGCGGCGCGGCCACCAATGCGCGGCGAAGATTCTCGGTGGCCTGGCCCGGCGGCGGGATCCGTCGCGTTGGTCGCGGCTCGTTCCTCGCCTCGACCAGCCGCTCCTCCCGGCATCTCGCGGCCTCCGCTCCAGAACGTCGAACGCCCCCGAGCTCGCTCGGGGG
>JAEXXY010000188.1 GCA_023451855.1 Actinomycetes bacterium | reverse complement strand
GCTCGACGTCGCGCTGCTCGCGGGCGAAGGCCTCCCGGAGCTGGCGCAGCCGGGCCGTGTCGTCGGCGAGGTCGCGGGACGCGACCACGAGCCGGGCCTCGACCTCCGCTCGCTCGCGCACGTCGGCGCGGGCGCGGGCGAGGATCCGCAGCGGGGTCGGCAGGTCGTCGGGCACGGGCGAGGACGTGGTCACGGCGGTGAGAGGGCGGCCACGGGCGTTCCGTTCCCGGCCGGTCCGGTCACCAGGAGGTGTGCAGCGGGCGGCCCTCGGCGAAGCCTGCGGTGCTCTGCAGCCCGACGACGGCGCGCTCGTGGAACTCCTCGAGCGTCCGGGCGCCGGCGTAGGTGCAGCTGCTGCGCAGGCCCGCGATGATCTGGTCGATGACGTCCTCGACCGACGGGCGCGCCGGGTCGATGTACATCCGGGCGCTGCTGATGCCCTCCTCGAACAGCGACTTGCGCGCCCGGTCGTAGGCGCTGTCGCCGGCCGTGCGGTTGCGCACCGCGCGCGAGCTCGCCATGCCGAACGACTCCTTGTACATGCGGCCGTCGTTGTCGGTGTAGAGGTCGCCGGGCGACTCCAGCGTGCCGGCGAACCACGAGCCGATCATGACGTTCGACGCGCCGGCCGCGAGGGCGAGCGCGACGTCGCGCGGGTGGCGCACGCCGCCGTCGGCCCACACGTGCTTGCCGAGATCCCTTGCAGCCGTGGCGCACTCGAGCACGGCGGAGAACTGCGGACGGCCCACCGCGGTCATCATCCGCGTCGTGCACATGGCACCCGGACCGACGCCGACCTTGACGATGTCGGCGCCCGCCTCGATGAGCTCGCGGGTGCCTGCGGCCGACACGACGTTGCCCGCGACGACCGGCACCGAGGGGTCGAGGGCACGGACCGCGCGCAACGCGTCGAGCATCTTGTCCTGGTGGCCGTGCGCGGTGTCGATGACGAGCACGTCGACGCCGGCGTCGAGCACCTCGGCCGCCTTGGCGGCCACGTCGCCGTTGATGCCGACCGCGGCCGCGACACGCAGCCGGCCCGACGCGTCGACGGCCGGGCTGTAGAGGCCGGCCCGGAGCGCACCACCGCGGGTCAGGATGCCGACGAGCTCGCCGGAGTCGGACACCACGGGTGCCACCTTGCGCCGCGCCTCGGCGAGGCGCTCGAAGGCGTCCTTCGGGCCGATCGACTCCGGCAGCACGACCATGTCCTCGCCCATGACGTCCTGCACCTGCGTGAAGCGGTCGACGCCGGTGAGGTCCTTCTCGGTGACGATGCCGACGGGCTTGGGGCCGTCGACGACGACGGCCGCGCCGTGCGCCCGCTTGTTCAGCAGGACGAGCGCCTCGCCGGCCGTCATGTGCCGCTCGAGCGTGATGGCGGTGTCGTGGACGAGGTGGCGCTGCTTGACCCAGCCGACGACGTCGCGCACGACCTCGGTGGGGATGTCCTGCGGGATCACGGTGATGCCGCCCCGGCGGGCCACGGTCTCGGCCATGCGGCGACCGGCGATGGCCGTCATGTTCGCGACGACGAGCGGGATCGTCGTGCCCGTGCCGTCGACGCTGCTCAGGTCGACGTCGAGACGGCTCGTCACCGACGAGCGGCTCGGCACCATGAAGACGTCGTCGTAGGTGAGGTCGAGCTGGGGCTGGAGACCGTTGAGGAACTGCACGAGAGACCACTGTAGGCGCTGGCACCGGCTCCCCGGCCCGGCGTCCGCGGCGTCTGTCAGGGTTCTCCCGGATCGGTCCCTGAGTCGGCCACCAATCTGGCCCGGTCCCCTGTCGCAGGAGGCGTCGGGCTCCTAGCGTTGACAGAAGTGGTGACGAGGCCGCGACCGTCTCCAGAGAAGGGGAATCGCCATGAACGACAGCACAACCGGACAGGTCGGACGTCTCGCCCGCCTACCCTCCTCGCGCGTCACCAAGTGGCTCGTCGTGGCCTTCTGGCTCGTCGTCGTCGGGCTGCTTGCCGGGCCGGCCGGCAAGCTGCAGGGGGTCCTGAACAACGAGGCGGCGTCGTGGCTGCCCGAGGACGCCCAGTCGACCCGCGTCGTGAACGAGCTGTCGGCGTTCCAGAGCCCGAACGAGTTCCCGGCCGTCGTCGTGTACGAGCGGCCGGCCGGCGTGACGCAGGCCGACGCCGCCGCCGTGGCCCGGCAGGTGCAACGGTTCAACGCGCTCGAGGCGGTGAAGAAGGACGCGGTCGGCCCGATCCCGTCGCAGGACGGCAAGGCCCTGCAGGTCATCGTTCCCGTCGACGCCGGACCCGCCGGCTGGGACGCCCTCGGCACGACGGTCGACCAGATGCGCGCCGTCGCGGCGTCGGACACCCCGGCGGGCCTGTCGATGCACGTCACCGGTCCGGTGGGGTATGCCGCCGACTCGTCGGAGGCGTTCTCCGGCATCGACGGCAAGCTGCTCTACAGTGCCGCTGCCGTCGTCATCCTCATCCTGCTCATCACCTACCGCAGCCCGATCCTCTGGATCCTGCCCGTCGCCTCGGCCGCCGTCTCCCTGTTCATCGCCCAAGGCGTCATCTACTTCCTCGCCGACAGCGGCACGCTGACCGTCAACGCGCAGAGCTCAGGCATCCTCACCGTCATCGTCTTCGGCGCGGGGACCGACTACGCCCTGCTGCTCGTGGCGCGCTACCGCGAGGAGCTGCGGCGCCACGAGGACCGGCACGAGGCCATGGCCTTCGCACTGCATCGCGCGGGGCCGGCCATCCTCGCGTCGGGCTCTACGGTCATCGCCGGCATGCTCTGCCTGCTCTTCGCGACGATGAACTCGACCAAGGGACTCGGTCCCGTCGCAGCCATCGGCATCGCCGTCGCCGTGCTCGTCATGCTGACCTTCCTGCCTGCCCTCCTCGTGGTGTTCGGGCGCTGGTTCTTCTGGCCGGTGCGGCCGTCGTACGGATCCGTCGACCACACCCGCGACGGCTTCTGGGCCAAGGTGGGCGCCCGGATCGCCCGCGCCCCTCGGCAGACCTGGATCCTCACCTCGGTGCTCCTCGCGGTCGCCACGCTCGGCATCCTCCAGCTCAACGCGGTCGGCCTGCAGAACAAGGACTCCTACTACACGAAGCCGCAGTCGGTCATCGGCGAGGAGATCGCGGCCAAGCACTTCCCGGCCGGCGCCGGCTCGCCGGTTCTCATCCTCGCGAACACGTCGCAGGCCGCTGCGGTCAAGAGCGCGGTGACGTCGGTCGAGGGCGTGTCCCAGGTCGCCGATCCCGTGTCGCGAGGGGGCCGCTCGCTGATCCAGGCCACCTTGAAGGACGCGCCCGACTCCGACGCGGCAGCCACGACTGTCGGGCGCGTCCGCGACGCGATCGCCACGGTGCCGGGTGCGGATGCGATCGCCGGCGGGGACACCGCCACCCGGGTCGACACCCTCAAGGCATCCTCCGCCGACAACGTCCGCATCATCCCGATCATCCTCGGCGTCGTGCTGCTCATCCTCGTGCTGCTCCTGCGGGCGCTGACCGCCCCGCTCGTGCTCATCGGCACGGTCATCCTGTCGTTCGGAGCGGCGCTCGGCTTGTCGGCGCTGGTGTTCCACAACGTCTTCCACTTCGCCGGGGCGGACACGTCGTTGCCGCTGTTCGTCTTCGTCTTCCTCGTTGCACTCGGGATCGACTACAACATCTTCCTCATGACGCGCGTCCACGAGGAGGCGACGCGCGTCGGCATGCGGCGCGGTGCGCTCATCGGACTGGCCGCGACCGGTGGCGTCATCACGTCGGCCGGGCTCGTGCTCGCCGGCACCTTCGCGGTGCTCGCGACGCTGCCGGTGGTGGCGTTCGCGGAGATCGGCTTCGCGGTGGCGCTCGGCGTGCTGCTCGACACGCTCGTCGTCCGTTCGGTGCTCGTCACCGCCCTCAACCTCGACATCGGCGGGCGGATGTGGTGGCCGAGCCGCCTGGCCCGTGACGATGCCCGGCTCACGGCTGAGGCCGAGGCGGCCGAGTCCGCGCCGGCTGCCGCGGCAGGCGCGTCGGGCGAGTCCGTTTCTGCCGCGGGCGTAGGCCATTGACCTGGTGGTGTTGCGGAGTAATTCTGATTACATGATTACGAACGAAGCACAGGAGCGGGTGCGCGGCTGGTTCGCCGGCCGCCTGCCCGAGGAGTGGCGCCGCGAGGCGCCGGAGGTGACCGTCGACCGCGAGGAGATCACGGTGCGGCTCACCATCGACGACGTCGACCTACCCGACGGCTCGAGCGACGCCGAGCGCGCCGAGGCCCGGGCCGGGCGCGCCAAGGCCTTCCGCGAGGACACCCGCGGCCGCCGCATCGAGATCGCGCGCGAGGCCGAGCACCGGTTCGAGCGCAAGGTCTCGTGGGCCGTCAACGTCGGCGACCGCACCGAGCTGTGGACCCACGTGGCCGCCCCCACGATGACCCGGCTGCGCCAGCCCGAGCGGCTCGTGCTCGACACGCTCGTCGACGCCGGGGTCGCCCGGTCGCGCGCCGAGGCGCTCGCCTGGTGCGTCAAGCTCGTCGGCCAGCACGAGAGCGACTGGCTTGACGAGCTGCGCGAGGCGATGTCGCGCGTGGCCGACGTCCGCACGAAGGGCCCGGCCGCCTAGACCCGGCCCGCGAGCATCCCCTGGTTCGAGGTGATCCGTCGCGATGCTGTGTCGAGGCCGAGCGCCGAGGCATCACCTCGACCCGAGGTCAGTCCTCGGCGTTCTCGCCGTCACCGCCAGCCGGCTGGTCGGTGCCGCGCTTGATCGCCGAGATCTCGAACTCGAGCGAGATCTTCTCCGAGACGAGCATGCCGCCGGAGTCGAGCGGCATGTTCCACTCGAGGCCGAAGTCGCGTCGGTTGATCCGGCGCGAACCCTCGAAGCCGGCCCGTAGCGCGCCGGCCGCGTCGGTCTCGACGCCCATCAGCTCGAGCGGGATCGTCACCGGCTTGGTGATGTCGCGGATGGTGAGGTTGCCCGAGACCATGTAGGCGCGCTCCTCGACCTCCTCGATCTGCGTGCTCTCGAAGCGGATCTCCGGCCACTTCTCGACGTCGAAGAAGTCAGGGCTGCGCAGGTGGTCGTCACGCTGCTGGCTGCGGGTGTCGACGCTCGCCGTCTTGAGGACGACCTCCGCGTAGGACTTCGTCATGTCGTCGAGGTCGGCGTAGAAGCGGCCGGTCACGTCGTTGAAGGACCCACGCACCGTGGTGACCATGGCATGCCGTGCCGAGAACCCGATGCGCGTGTGGGCCGGGTCGAAGTCCCAGTCCCCGTTCAGCGCGGAACCGTTCTCCATCGTCATCTCCTGCAGGCGTGAAGGGTGAGTCGCGGCAGTGTCTCACGACTCATCTCGTTGAAGGTTGCACCGCTTGGACGCCGTGCGCATGCCCACCCCCGTCGAGCACGTGTCGGGTGTCATACCCGCTACCGACGATGACGCACCGCGGCCCCAAAATCCAATCCGGCCCCACCCGAGCCTCCTGGAGCGGGGCGGCCGGTTCGGAGACGCCTCGCGTCGTGCGCTATAGTTGGCGTCGCCCGGAGCGATCCGGGTATCTGTTTGCGCAGATCCGGCCAGGTAGCTCAGTTGGTACGAGCGTCCGACTGAAAATCGGAAGGTCGGCGGTTCGACCCCGCCCCTGGCCACTGAACGAAGCCGTTGGTCACTCCCCTGTTGACCTGCGGCTTTGTTCTTTTTCTAGTGCACGATCCGCCCGGTCCACTCTCCCGCTTGTCGCCGAAGAACGCCGGTAGATAGCAACGGTGATAGCAGCGCGCATCACGCGAGCCTGTCTCCGAGCAGCTGGAGGGCCTTGCGCTTCTCATCCAGGGACGTGTGCGCGTAGATCGTCATCGTCACGTCGATCGCGCTGTGGCCCACGATCTCCTGGACGATGTGCGGCGCGACCCCTTCGGTCAGCAGGAGCGTCACGCAGGTGTGCCTCAGGTCGTGAAAGCGAGGCAGCGGCTCGGCCAGGACGGTGCGCACCCGGTACCAGCTGCGCCGCAGGTTGTCGGGCTCCATCGGGGTGCCGACCGTCGAGGCGAACACCATGTCGGTGTGGCGCCAGCCCGGGCCGGCGGCGAGACGCTCCTTGCCTTGGGCGACCTTGTGCGCCTTCAGGGCGTCGACGACCGGCGGGGGCAGCGGAACAGTCCGCCTGGACTTCCGAGTCTTGGGCGCCTTGAGCTGCAGCTGCCCGCCGACACGTTGAAGGCTCTGCACGACCTGGAGCGACTCGGCCTCGAGGTCGACGTGCTGCCACTGCAGTCCGAGCAGCTCGCCCCGTCGAAGTCCCAGGTAGAGCGCAAGGACGTAGAGCGCGTGCAGGCGCTCGGACTTCGACGCGTGCAGCAGCTTCTTCGCCTCGTCAGGGCTGAGGCCATGGCCGACGACGTACTCAGGTGCCGGGATCTGGACGAGCTTGGCGACGTTGCGGGTCAGGAGCTCGTCGCGCATCGCGTTCTGCAGGCCGGCGCGCAGGACCGCGTGCGCGAACTGGACGCCGCGGCGTTGCATGCCTTTGGCCGCGAGGTGCTGGCACATGAGCCGGACGTCGCGGACGGTCAGGGCTCGAAGCTTCTTGCCGCCGATGAGTGGGCCGAGGTGCAAGCGGACGACGAGCTCGTAACCCTGGTAGGTCTTCGGCGCTCGGTTCGGTCTGACCACCGTCTCGAGCCAGTGCTCGAGGTACCCCTGGACCGTCCAGTTCTCGACGGAGACGCGGACGCCGGCGTCGAGCTCCTTCTGGAGATCGGCCAACTTCTTCCGAGCCTCTGCACGGGTGTGGCCGTAGACCACGACGCGCTTTCGGCCGCCGGTGTTGGTGTCCGCGTACGTCGCGCCGACCCATCGGCCCTGCTTCGTCTCGTAGACCGACCCTTCGCCGTTGGCGCGCCGGCTCATGCCGACTCCTCGACCATGCGCTTGACCATCTCCTCGCACGCCTGGACGGGCACGAGACGGCGCCGGCCGATCTTGATCGACGCGAGGATGCGCATGCGCATCAGGTCGTAGATCGTCGACCTCGTGACGCCGAGGATCTCCGCCGCCTCCTCCGGACTCAACAGCAGCTTCTCCACTCCACTCACCTCTCCCAGTTGGATTCCTTGTCGTGCTGGCGGCGATCGGTCAGTTGGCTCGCGCCATGGCGGCGGATCGCACGGCTTCGGCGGCCTGGTCGAGCTGCAGGTAGCCGCGACCGACGTAGACGAAGCTCAACACGATCTCGAAACCCTCGGGGGCCGCCTCGTCGAGGACCTCGCGGATGTCTGCCTCCGGATCGAGTGCAGCCGGCTGCGCGCGGAAGAGTCGTCGCGCACGCCGGATCTGTCCGAACGTCACGGAGTAGCGCCGCGACTTCGTGATCGGGTGACCGCGATAGCCCAAGGTGGAGTAGCGGTCGGCGATCCGGGAGTACTCCTCCCCCTCACGGCTCAGCTGCTCGGCAGCGTGGATGATGCGCACGACGTGTGGCGTCGCCCCGAGCAGACGAGCATGCACGGACGACCCGACCGTGCCGGACAGCCCGAACTCCTCGGTCGTCTTCGTCAGGTACTTGGCCAGGTAGGCGGCCACCTGCTCGGGGTGGACCCGGCTGCTGCGGCGTGCGGAGTCGCGACCTGCCCCCTCGCTGATCGTCCGTGCGTCTGCCTGCCCGCCCCAGCGGAGGCGGTAGGAGGTGCCATCCCCCAGTGGGGTCGTGTCGAGTTGGACCGCGGCGGCGGATGCCGCAACTGACGCCTCGAGGTCGGCAACGGTCAGCGGCAGAGAGCAGGCTGGCCCGTCGGGACCGGCGGGGCCGTCGAGCCGGATCGGTGCGTGCACGTGGACCAGGCCGCGTGCCTGGAACTCGACGACCTTCGAGTACGAGATCCGGCAGGCCTTCCGGAAGTGCGTGATCTTCAGGCCCGCGCGTTTCGCCAGATCCCGTTGCAGGGCGATGGTGAAGCGGCGCCAGAGTTCGGGCGCGTGCCACTGCCAGAGCACATGGCCGAGGTAGTCGTAGCACTCCCAGCACAGTGGTTGGCCGACCTGTCGGTCCTCGTCCGAGTGCCGTTTGCTGCACCACATGGGCCGGCCGTGCGCACAGACCGGGCGGTCACGGCGGGCCCGACAGGGCCCCTTCTCCCTGACTCCATGGACGGAGCCGAACGACGGGGCGGTGAGCGTCACGAAGGTGCAGGGCCGATCCGCGACCGACTCGGGGACTCCCTTGCCGCCGGCCAGGCCGCACACGAGCAGGTGCCAGGCGTCGCCCTTGTACTCACGGCTGCAGGTCGGGCAGACGCTCGCCCGCCGGTTGTTGCACCTGACGTACGTGTGGCCATCGAGCTCATCGGCGGAGCTGTACAGGGTCTGGATCTCGCCGGTGCTGGTGTTCACGAGCTGCTTGGAGCCCTGCAGTCGCACGGGACGCGCACAGCCAGAGGCGCGCCGTTCAGCGGATTCGAGGCCGGCCGAGCCGAGAAGCGAGTCAGACGGCCCCGGGGCGCGACGTGTGGCAGTCATCCCCGCCCCCAGATGTCGAGCGAACGCAAGGAACGCGCTCCCGGTTGGGCACCATCAGGCTGCTCCCTGCTCTTCGGTCTCGGCGCGTCGGCGCAGGCCTGCCGAGATCACGTCTCCGAGGGCGTGGCCTCGCACGAGTCGCTCTTCGAGTGGCCGACGCTCGCTGGGCTGCAGGCCGCCGCTGATGCCGTATTCCTCGCGGAACACGAGGGCGGAGGCAAGGCACATCGCTCGAACGGGGCAGTCGTGGCACAGCGAGATGGCCTGCCGAGTCGACGTGGCGGACTCCTCGAACCACAGCTCGGGGTCGACGCTGGAACAGATCGCCTCGCGCATCCACGTCGGCTCGAGGAGCGACTGAAGGCTTGGACCACGCCGCGTGTTGAGGCGCTTGATCGGCTGGCCGTATTCGCGCAGCCAGTTGCCGGGGGTCGCCTGGACTCGCACATAGGCGATGGGTGCGCGGCGCTGGGTAGTGGTCTGCTCGTTCATGACGCCTCCAAGTGGTTGGTGGGCGGGTAGTAGGCCTGGCGGCTGATGTCCGTTTGGGCGAAGTCGAGGACCTCGCCGAGACGGCTGGCGTGCCCGGCCGCGACGCGCATGCTGTCCATGGCGTAGGCGACGCTCTCCTCGGGGTTGCCGCCGTCCTCCTCGAAGACCGCATAAACCGCCAGAGATGACGCCAGCGACCTCGCGAGTTGTCGAAGGGCCTGGTCGAGGCCGTAGCCGAGGCACTTGAGATCGCCAAGGACCTCGTACATCTCCGGCGCCGGGATCGCGGGCGAGGCGAGGGTCAGATGGTTGATGCCACGGATGGCCTGCGTCGCGGTATCGGCGAGTTGGTGCCCTTCGGCACCGGCTGACTCTGGCGTCTGGTGGAGGTCGTTGGTGGTCATGAGGGGTCTCCTTCAGGAGTGGGCCGCATCGTCACCGGCAGGTCTGCCGTCGTCAGAACGGGCTCATCAGTGTTGTCGTGATCGGTCCAACTCGCCCGTTGAGAGGTGACGTCGTCGACCAGTCGGGCGATGGCCCGGTCGTCGAGGTAGGCCGCACGGGCACGCACGATTTCCCGGCTGCCGTCGGTGCGCATGAAGGCGACGCCGGGCGTGTGCTCGCTGATCTCGTCGGCCCGAGCGCCGTCGTCGCGTGCCGAGTCGCCGAGGACCATCGCGACCTGGACGGGGTTGTCCAACCGCATGGCAACTCGGGTCGGGAACAGGTCTCGCCACCCGACGATGTCCTTGCCGGGGTCCTGCACCGCGGCCACGACTGTGATCCCGCAGGCCCGGCCCTGTGTCAGCAACAGCCCGAGGGCCGTGTCGATGCGTCGGGTGACGGAGCGGTCCGCAAAGGCGGTCAGGGTGGCGAGCTCGTCCAAGATCGCGATGATGTGCGGCGAGGACGGCTCCCGCTGGTGCACTCGCGCACCTGAGGCCGCCAACTCCTTGGACCGGGAGTCCTTGACCGCCACCAGGTCCTCGAGCAGGCCGCACATGTCCTCGGGCGAGGCATCCTCGTAGCGGCTGAACAGTGCGCGGCCGGGCCGAAGCTCCATCCCTCCCTTGGGATCGACGGCCCAGATCTGGAGGTCTCCAGCGGCGAGGCTGTGAGAGACGCTCCGGAGGAGGGACCACAGCACTGAGCTCTTGCCGGCACCCGTTGCACCCGCGACCAGGAGGTGGGTGCCGGCGACCTTGAGCCGCCACCGTGAGCCGTCCTCGCAAAGCCCGATCGGGACCGCGGCAAGATCGACGACGCCCGGGGACAGCGGATCAACGGCGTCGCGGAGCGAATCGCGCCGGACCAGTTCGAGCCAACACCGCCCCGGGCGATCCGCCCGGACCCGTGCCCAGAGGCACCCGGTGGCGTGGGCGATGGCCTCCGCACGGGCCGCGACGTCGCCCGGGACCAAACCGTGGGGCAGACACAGCAGGAGGCGGTCGGTGCCGTGGCCGGTCGCTCGGACCTTGAGAACTCGCACACAGCCTTCGCTGGATCTACGTGCCCCTGGACCTCCTCGCCGCCTGGACTCTCCGTCATAGACGACGAGATCCACGCTCCGGACAATGCGCGGCCAACGGACTCGATAGTAGGCGGACCGGATCGCTGTCTGGAATCGTGCTCCGACATACCGTCGGTAGCTGGTCGGGTGCCGGAGTCGCCAGACGGCGAGGCCGAGCGTGATCGCCACGACTCCGATGAGCAGGCTGCGCCACCCCAGGAAGAGCCACCCTCCGAGGGCCACGAGGGCCGCGCCGGCCATGAGCGGAAAGCGCACTACGGCCGTCAGCACGGCCACGACCGCGCGAACGAGGCTCCAGCCAGCCCACAGGATCGCTTCCAGGGCGACGGCCAAGAGGTCGTCGCTGCCGAGTAGCCCATCCCTTGTGCTCGAGCTACGGACGCTCGTGAGCGGCGTCATGCCGAACCCCGGCCCATCTGCCGGATGGCGATCTGCAGGCACTCCACCGCTTGGGTCATCGAACGCGTGGCGGACCGGATCGACAGGAGCAGTTCGTCGTCAGGTGCGTCTCGGAACGCGGTGTAGAGGGCGCGGAGCTCCTCTTCCATGTCCTGAAGGCGGCGCAGACGTTGCTGCAGGGCGCGGTCGATGAAGCCCTGGTGCACCCCGAAGGCCTCGGCCCATGCGGTGGAGTCAGCCGTGTACATGTCACGTCACCGCCCTACGCGGCCTTGGTCGGCGAGGTCGGCGAGGTCGACGACTGGGAAGAGTGGGCGTCGGTCGGCTTGCCCGGGGCGGACTTGCCCTGAGCCGACATGCCGTCTGCTCGCAGTGACCAAGCCGCCTGAGCCCCGCAGCGGTGCGACCGCCCCTCCTCCGCGGGCCGGCACTTCGACGAGTCGACCCAGAGGGTCGCCGTCAGGTTCTCGAAGACGACGGCGGTGAACGGGGAGGTGCCGTCGCCGGCAGGCGGAACCGGCTGGACCTTGGCGAGCATCTTGACCGACACGGTCCGGTCCTTCTTGCGCGCCTCCGGGTCGGCGTCGATGACGTCGATCGACCACATCGGCAGGCCTGTGTCAGCGTCGATCTGCTGGATGCGGTTCTCCCGGGTGGAGCGGTCGAAGTCCACGACCGGGGTGACTTCCGAAACGATGTACGCACCGTGAGGGAACACCTCGTCGTGGCCGAGCTTGAGCTTGCGTGCGACTGCCATTTCGATCTCCTCCTTCAGGCGGCGATGCGCTTATGCATCACTGCATAGGTTCATGCTATGCACATATGCATGGATCGGATCAAGATCTGTGCAACTCCGCGTGTCTCGACTGACCCGCCACCTTCAGAATCGCTGTATACCCTCACTCCCGCGGCGCCGTCGTCGACCGGACCTTTCCCTGTGGCCCGGCCGGCCGCGGCGCCGTCCAGGACCGCGCGTACCTCCGACGCATCAACCTTGGTGGTCCACCAAGGGCGACGTCAGCACCTGCATGAACGATGACCCACGGGCGGGGCAAGCCCCACCGCAGGAAACATTCAAAGCTGGGCCGAGGTTGGGCGCTGCTGCCGGCCGTCCGGTCCCGTTCGTAGCCATCTCCACCCACGACAGTCCCTGCCCTCGCCCCTGCCTGGGGCTACCGACCTCGAGGGCGCGGCCTCGGAGGCAACCCCAGCTTGACGCCGAGATGATGACACTCACTGAGAGCGCATGCCTCGACGCCTGTGCCGCTCGCCAGATCAGCCGCCCAGCCCACAGAGACTTCGCCCGATTTGACCCAAATACCCCAAAAGCCCGGTGTCGACGCCGACGGGCTCATAAACTCCCCGCCGTGCCACTCGCCTGTGGAACCGGTCCAGGCTCGCCGAACGGAGCCGTTGGAATGTCAGGGGATTCATGACCACCCTTTACGAGTTTCTCGGAGTCGAGGCGAGTGCGTCGAACGCTGAGATCACGAAGGCCTATCATAGGTTGGCTCGATTCGTGCATCCCGACCACAACCCTGGCCACGAAGAGACGTTCGGGGTACTGACCCAGGCCTACGAGTTTCTTACCAAGCCTGAATGGCGAGCGGTCTATGACCAAACGCTTTTAGAGGGGGTCACTGCCCCTTCGACGGCTACGGCGACGACTTCGGGGGTCGACGGGACTTCAGAAGCTGCATCCAGTGCGGTCGGGGGCGAGGAGCCCCCCGAAGATGAGTGGACTGACGCTCCGGCTGGGGAACAGCGGGGCGACGAGCGAGACCGGATCCCCGCTGGGGCCAAACCAACCATAGAAGGGTCCGACCGCAAGCCCTGGGAAGGCCAGGTGCAGGACTGGTTGCGTCCCGCACTACTGAACACAGGGCCCATCCTGGCCATGTCGGTCGCCTGTCTGCCGATGGCAGCGAGCATCGCCGACTACGTCCACCATTATGGATACGCCAATACGAAACTCGCGGACTCCTTTGCACTAGCGGGTGGAAATACTTGGTTCTTGTTCCTGGCGGTTGCGCTGCGTTCTACCTGGAGGGGGGCGAAGCGCGCGAACGCGCGAGTAAAGAGCCCTGCGCGCATCTGGTGTGTCGACCTCCCTGCCACGCTCTTCCTAGGCTTCTTCGGGGCGATTCTCGCTAGTTACCTGCACAGCGTCATCGTGACCTGGGTAGCGACTGCGCTCGTTCTAGGAGCATTGTTCTGGAGGCTCTGGCGGAGTCCAAAAATCCGTCCTAACCAAGGTGAAGTCTGGTGGGCGGACATCGAGTTTGAGCAGGGCGACGGGAGCAAAGACCGTCCGTGCCTGGTTCTTCATCGCCGAGCACGCAGAGCGTATGTGCTGATGTTCACCAGCCAATCGAAATACGAGGGTCGCGGCAATTACACGAAGGCACCGCAGTACCTTTGGTCCTTGCCAAAGGAGTCTTGGCTCCGCACGGACCGGATCATCACCGTCCCCTATCACAAACTTCGACGGAGGGAGCGGTCTTACACCGTCGGACGGGTTGGCAGCCCCGAGTGGATCGACGCGCTGCGTGCTGCACACCAAGCCGAAGAGTGGGCGATGGCGCAAGCTCTGAGGTACGGACCTGACAGGGCGCGTCGCGTACGGCAAACTCGAGACCGCTATTTTACGGTTAGGAACCGCCTTTCGCAGGTCTCTAAGCAGGTCCGTCAGCACATATAGCCCTTCGACTGCCCTGCCTGGTTTCCACTACAAGAGCACGAACTTCTTTGGTGGCGCCACCAGGGGCTTCGCCCCAGCTGGAATGGCCGGCGGACGCGAGATCTCAGGGCACATGTAGAGCCCCTGCCGGGTTGTTGGCAGGGGCTCTACAACAATGCTGCACCCGGTGCGACCTGGGATCAGGAGCGCATCAACTGAGATCGCTAACGCTCACATTGACTTCGTCACCACAGCAATCGCAGCGAACGCTCACTACCGAGTTTCCGCTGCCGCCCTCGAGGACAAGCACCTTCTTGCCGTTGTAGTGGTCGCTCGACCAGCCAAACGTGCCGTTACGAACATATGCGGTGTCACCCTTATGAACCTGATATGGCATGCATTCCTCCTGGATCTCATCTGTCTGATGCCGCCGATCACGGCGCCAACCCACGCAACCTACCAAGGGCCGAAGCCCACCGTTGCCCTTTTTGTCCAGAACGCTTGTGTCAGTCGGGCGCAGTTCTGTGGATACACGCGAACACCACCGCTCCCAACACCGAAAGAATGGCAGCCGCCCCAAATGGCACCGAGAGCTCTGTGGCCCTTGCAAGCGCACCACCGGCCATTGCTCCGACGGCAGCTACACCTATGCCGGCGACACGGGTCGTGGCACTGACCCGACCCAGGAGCGCATCCGGGGTGAGCCTCTGACGCGCTGTACCTCCCAGGACCGTCACGGTCATCGATGCTGCTCCGACCAACGCGAGAGCAACTCCTGCCACCCATCCGTTGGGCGCAAGGAAGACGAGCAGCCAACCGCAGCTCTGGGCCAGAAGCCCGACTGCATAGATCGTCCGTGCCGTGAACTGTCGGCGTGACTTCGGTACGACGTAGCCTGCCGCCAGTCCCCCGACTGCGGATGCGGCCAGGAGCACGCCGAACCATCCCTCAGGAACGTGCAGGCGGTCCCGCGCGAAGAGGACCAGGGTCGAGAAGGCGACGTTGTAGACGAAGTTGAACACCGCCATGCCGACCGTGAGCCGTCGCAGTTCCCCGTGGCGTACGAGATAGCCGAGCCCCGATCGCACGGAACGGAAGACAGGAGGATGCGCGGCCGAGTGCACAGCAGGCGCCATTCGCCCGAGGCCGACCAGCAGCGCAGCGGAGATCAGGAACGCGATGGCATTGCCGAAGAACGGAATCGATGCCCCGATGGCGAAGAGTGCGGCGCCGAGAGGCGGGCCGACTAGGCTCCGCCCGAGGAGGTCCAAAGACCATATCCGTCCGTTCGCCGTGGCGAGCCGCTGCGGGTCGCGACCCACGACGAGCGGCAGCGCTGCTTGCGCCGCGGGGTCGAAGAAGCAACCGGCTATACCGAGAAGGAAGACGCAGGCGACCAGGATCCACACCTGCGCTGCCCCTGTGAGGACTGCCAGCGCAAGGGCGGCGACGATCAGGGCTCGCGCCAGGTCAGCGACCACCATGGTGGTTCGACGAGGCCACCGATCCACCAGGGCGCCGGCGGGCAGCCCCACGATGAGCCACGCGGCGTAGGTCGCTGCGACTGTCAGAGACACCTCGAACGGGTCGTTCGTCAGGCGGGCAGCCAACAGCGGGACCGCCGCCAGGACCATTCCCTGACCGGCGATGGAGACGCCCGTGGAGGCCAGCAACCGATTGAGGCCGCGCCTAGGCGAAGCGTCGACCGGCTGCTGGCTCTCCATGGCTGTGCTCATCCCGACGTCTTCAGCACGCCAATTTCGAACTCGCCATCCCGCGCACCCGCGACGAAGGCACGCCACTCAGCCTCCGTGAACTCGAGGACCGGACCACGGCCAAGGGCCTTGGAGTCCCTCACGCCGATCCGCCCCGCCGACTCGGCCACCTCGACGCAGGCGCCGGTATCGCTGTGCACGGACTTTCGCCATGCCGCTGTGCTCCAATCGGGTTCCATCGGTATCCCTTTCGTTGCGTCACGACGCCCAGTAGCGCCGCGCGGCCTCGATCGCCTTCTGTGATCCATCGGCGTCGAGAGCGTCGTGGTGAAGCCCTCTGAAGAGCTTGCGGTAGGCCGAGATGTCTCGCTCGGCGGAGAGGTAGAGATCCGCGGTCTGGCTCTCGCAAAGGACCACCGGCTGCCCGGCCTTGAACTCGTAGAGGACGAACGAACCAACGGCGAAGGTCGGGACCACTCCCCCACCAGCAAGCACGCGCACTTCTGCGTAGCCAGCGTCGATGAGGTCGAGAAGTCGAGTCATCTGCTGCGCCATCTCAGCCGACGTCGCCCTCGGCGATCGGTGCAGGGACGACTCATCCAGGACGGCCTGGTAGACCGTGCCGCGACGCCGAGCGAGCAGTTGCTGGCGATCCATGCGAGCGGGCACGACGGAGTCAGCCTCTAGGCCCGCCGCCTGGCACATCGCCGTGGCGTAGTCCGCGGTCTGGAGCAGGCCGGGTATCCACGAGGTCTGGTACTGGCGGAGTCGCTTTACCCGGGCCTCGACGGCCTCGACAGCCGCCTGCCGTCGTGGGGCACCGCCCGCGCTGACCACCCAGGCGCCGTCGAGCCCAGAACTGCGCGCGACCGAGCCCAGGATCTCGGCACGGACTTCCTCGGCAACGCCGTAGTAGGACAGCAGCTCTGCGACTTCGCTGACGGACGCCCCGAAGCGGCCGGTCTCCACGCGAGAGATCTTCGACTGGGACCACCCGAGATCGCGCGCCACCGCCGATCCGGAGATCCCTGCGGCCTCACGGATCCGTCGCAGCTCGAATCCAACCTCTGCCATCTCGTCCTTCCATGCACTGATGAATAGGACGACGATATAGATGATTGGCATCGGGTGACGAACGACCGCGCCGCAATGCCCGTCGAAGTCCGCTCGCTGGTTCATTCGACCCACAGCTCCTCGGCCGGCAGGTGGCCCACGGTTCGGTCCTCCGCCGTGTAGCTGCCCTGATGCCACCGGTACCATTGCGCCTCGTCGACGACGGCGACTGCGAGCGTGCCGTCCCCGCTCATGAGGGGTCCCGACACGGCGCGCAGATCGACGTCGTACCTGCCATCTCCGAAGGCGTGGACGACGCGCGACCCGATGAGGTGGGATCGCCCTGCCACGGGTTGGAGGGGCTCGATACGAGGTGCGTTCTGGTCGTCGAGGACGGAACGGAGCCATGCCCCCTCAGTTGGGACATGTGACCGGGGGACGTGCACCAGCTCTTCGACCCAGACGCGTGAGATGTCCACCCACACCGCGTCCGCTCCGGCATCGAGGTAGTGGTCGCGCTCGTCCACGAGCTGTACGCCGGGCTCCTTGAGGCTTGGCAAGTGCCTGACATCACGTGACCCGATCCGGAGTCCGGTGCGCCAGCCGTAGGCAGCCAGTTCCTGGCCCTCGAACGTCGTCATGAGGAATCGCGCCCTCGCGTTGACGGGGATTACGTCTCCAGGCCGTAGGCGTCGCACGAGCGTTGCCGGCACACCGCTGGTCAGGTCGTCATCGGTCTCGCTGTCCCACCCGAAGGCCCCGACGAGTGCCCCGAACCGACGATCAACGTCTCTAGGCGTCAACTCATCCATGGTTTGCCACCACCTGACCTGTGGGGTGTGGTCCAACGACTCGGCCCACGAAGGCGAGCTCCGTCTTGTAGTAGTCCACAGTCATGAAGTCGTGAACCACCTCGACGGTCAGACCCGGACGCGGAGCGTGCACAATGCCGCCCTGGCCGTCGTACATCGCCACGTGGTGGAAGTATTCGGGAGGGTCGCCGGCGGCGTGGAGGAAGACCAGGTCCCCGGCTCGCCACGCGCTGGGATCGAGAGGGAGGCGCTGCACTGACGCTGCTTGCGCACTGGCGACGCGTGGCAGAGCGACGCCGGCGCGATGCCAGGCGAATTGCACCAGTGAGGAGCAGTCGAAGCCCACGACACCCGCACCAGCGCCGAAGCCGACGCTCGGTCCGTCCGGGGTGCCGCCGCCCCAGGAGTAGGGCACTCCCACCTGCGCCAACGCGGCTGCCACAGCCTTCCCACCCGCGCTTCCGTCACTCAGGTATCCCGCGTTCGAGTAGCACGCAGCGGAGAGGACTGTGGGGCTCCCCACGACCTGGGTCGCGAGCGGCTGCCACTTCGCGTAAGCATTGGGAAACGCGCTGCGTTGCACGGCCTGCGCCGCGTCGGTGACCGACATCCGCTCGAACCCGGGGATGTCGACCAGGCCGGGCTGCCCTTGTTGCCCTCCGGTGTAGAACATGCGCGCTGACTTCGCCGGGTCCAGCCTGTCTGACGCACTCCCCCAGCCTGTGCGCTGCTGGAACAGACCCACGCTGTCCCGATCGCCATAGGGCAGGTTCATGAGGTTGGACTCCTGCATCGCCGTTGCGACCGCGACGACCCAGCCGTACGACGGCACGTGAAGCTCGCGTCCCACCGCGACGATGGTCTTCGCGTTCGAGGCCTGCTCGGCGGTGAGTCCCTCGAGCCGTCCCCCCGCGTTCGTGCCCTCCACCGCCGTTCCCGGGCAGCCCCCTCCCGCGGATGGAGCCTCCTGGCTTCCGGACCCACCCACCAGGGCCAGCAGCAGCGCCACCGCGAGGCCGGCGACGACCAGGAGCGGGAGTGCGGCGAGCAGAAGCCGGCGCACCCGGCGCCACAACAAGGCCCGGGCCGCGACGACGAGAGGAGCGACCACGTCAACCGCCCGCCACAGAGGCCGTCAACGTCGGCGTCGGGGCACCCTGAACGTCGCCTGCAGGCTCGATGTCGCGCACCACGCACCACGAACCACGCTTCTGAGTCACGACGTCGACGCGGCCTCCGTCCGTTGCGAACCGGAGCACCTCCACGCCTGAACCGCTCCGAACAGCTGTCGGTCGGCCGGAGACCCGGCTGGCCGGGACGCGGGCCGGGTCAGTTCCCTGCAACTGGGTCATGAGTGCAGACGACGCGTAAGGACGCATCCCGCTCAGCCAGTCGGCCGTAGGCAGGCTGCTCCGAACCCAAGCATTCATGAAGGACGCGGCGATCCTCTGGCACGGGGCTCCGACCGCTGCGGCGTATGTCGACGAGTCACTCACCTGCGGAACGGGCGCAGTTGTGGTTGTTGCGCTCGGCGAGGTCGGCGCCTGCTCCCGCGGCGGCGTCGAGGTTGCTACCGGCACGGCGACAGACGTCGGGTTCTCCTTGGCGCTGAGGGCGTTCGTCGCCTTCCCGACCAGTGCCAGTGCAGCCAGCAGCACCACGACGCTGATGGTGAGGTGCTTCCAGGACCACAGCGGCCACTCGATCAGGCGATGGAGGCGGTTAGACACCTCGTTCACCTCGCTCCGACTCTCCGGGCTCGACCGTGACCATGGACTTGGTGGCGGCGTCGAACATCCGCACTCGGAGTCCCTGTCCCGTGACCTCGGCGTGTGAGTCGTGAGCCCGTGCTACCGGCGTCAGGACCTTGAGGCCGGTCGGTACCTCGTCGACCAGCTGGCCTTCGATGCCTCGAGCCGGAATGCCGCCCGTCGGCTGGTACACCCCCGACGCCGTCTGGAGGTCGCTCGGTGCCGGACCGCCCATCCCCGAAGAGGGCAGCGCGGATGCGGCCTCTGAAGGAGCGCCTGCGACGTGCTCCACCGGCGACGACGGCGAGCCGGCGAGCTCGCGCCGCATCGTGCTGACGCGGCCGGCCACATGTCGTTCGTTATCGGGCACCTCCGACTGAGTCCATGTGACGCTGTCGAAGCGTCTCCCAATCGACTCCGGAGGCAGGTTGACGCGGCGGACGTACCGCGACGGACCGACGTCGCGCGGCGAGCTCTGGCCCTCTCGATCGGGGTCTTCACCCGCGTTGCCGCCGGCGGCGATCTTCTTGGCGGCATCCTCGTTGCCGTCGTCCACGGCCTTGCGTCCGACGAAGTAGCCCACCGTGGTGCGACCGACA
>JAEXXY010000179.1 GCA_023451855.1 Actinomycetes bacterium | reverse complement strand
CAAAAAATACTGATCGTCGTTGTCAACCAAAGAAATATAAATCATCCAAGAAACCAGCAAACCAGACACCACCTAGGACACCTGGTCACACGCCGGCCCCTCAAGACGAGGTATTGGCATCGATTTTGACACGCTGTTGAGTTCTCAAGCATCAGACACACACCATCAACCACACCCACCAACGCGGGCCCGGCCTCCGGGGCAACCCTTCAAACTTACCCGCCGCCTCGACCTGAGTCAAACTCGCGAGCCGCTCCGAAGAGGCACCTCACGCGACCCTCCGAAGACGGTCTGGCGGGTCCGACGGCCCCCGTCCATCAGGGCGGGTTCCCATCGGTGTCAGTCCCCGGGACCCGGCCGCCTCGGCGTCCGTTCCGCCCTGTCGGGCTGACGTCGTAAACGTTAGCCCGTGGACCCGGCCGAAGACAAATCCGAGTGCCCCGAGGGGTGGACATACCCCGACCACCGCTCGGGGACAACAGGATCCGCTCAGGCGATGCGGTCGATGACGATGGGGTCGAGCACCGGGCGCGAGCCCTCGGGCGCCACGAGGATGCCGCCCTCGAGCGCGGCGACGGCCCGCTCGAAGCGGTCAGGCTCGTCGGTGTGCAGCGTGAGCAGGGGCTCTCCCCCACGCACCGTGGCGCCCGGCTTGTAGTGGATCTCCACGCCGGCGCCCGCCTGGACCGGGTCCTCCTTGCGGGCCCGGCCGGCGCCGAGACGCCACGCCGCGACGCCCACGGCGAGCGCGTCGAGCTCGACGAGCACTCCGTCGGCCGGCGCGAGCACGTGATGGGTCTCCTTCGCGGTCGGCAACGGCGCGTCCGGGTCTCCCCCCTGGGCCGAGATCATCCGGCGCCACGCGTCCATCGCGCGCCCGTCCTTGAGCACGTCGGCCGGGTCGACGTCGACGCCCGCCGCCTGGACCATCTCGCGCGCCAGGGCGAGCGTCAGCTCGACGACGTCGTCGGGCCCCCCGCCCTCGAGCACCTCGACCGACTCGCGCACCTCGAGGGCGTTGCCGGCCGTCAAGCCCAGGGGGGTGCTCATGTTCGTCAGCAGGGCAACGGTCTTGACCCCCGCGTCGGTGCCGAGGCGCACCATCGTCTCGGCGAGCTCGCGCGCCTGCCCGAGCTCCTTCATGAACGCCCCCGACCCGACCTTGACGTCGAGCACGAGCGAGCCCGTCCCCTCGGCGATCTTCTTGCTCATGATCGACGTGGCGATGAGAGGCACGCACGAGACCGTCCCGGTCACGTCGCGCAGCGCATAGAGCTTCTTGTCGGCTGGCGCGAGACCGGAGCCGGCGGCACAGATCACCGCTCCGACGTCCTCGAGCTGGGCCAGCATCTGCTCGTTGGACATGTCGGCCCGCCAGCCGGGGATCGACTCGAGCTTGTCGAGGGTGCCGCCGGTGTGACCGAGGCCGCGACCCGACAGCTGCGGCACCGCGACGCCGCACGCCGCGACGAGCGGCGCGAGCGGGAGCGTGATCTTGTCGCCGACGCCACCGGTCGAGTGCTTGTCGCTCGTCGGGCGCGACAGCGACGAGAAGTCGAGCCGCTCCCCCGAGCGGATCATCGCGTCGGCCCAGCGCGCGATCTCCCGGGCGCTCATGCCGTTGAGGTAGATGGCCATCGCGAGGGCGGACATCTGCTCCTCGGCGACGACACCGCGCGTGTACGCGTCGATGACCCAGTCGATCTGTGCGTCGGTCAGCTCGGACCGGTCGCGCTTGGCGGAAATGACGTCTACGGCATCGAAGGCTTCGCTCACGCGACCATCATTCCCCAGCCGTACGCGCGCGGGAGCAGGCCCGCCGGATTGCGCTACGGGCAGAGGTGACTCAGCCCTCGGCGGCGTCGAGGTCGGCCCGGCCGAACGCCTGCGGCAGCACCGCCGACATCGGCAGCACGCCCTCTGGCGTCATGAGCAGGCAGTCCGGCCCGCCGTTCTCCCAGAGCAGCTGGCGGCACCGCCCGCACGGCATGAGCGCCTGGCCGTCTCCCCCGACGCAGAACACGTGGGTGAGACGGCCACCGCCGGTGGCGTGCAGCTCGGAGACCATGCCGCACTCGGCGCAGAGCGCGACGCCGTAGGCCGCGTTCTCGACGTTGCAGCCGGCCACGACGCGTCCGTCGTCGACGAGGCCGGCCACCCCGACCCGGAAGTGCGAGTACGGGGCGTAGGCGCGCTCCATGAGCTCGACGGCGCGCCCCCGGAGGGCCTCCCAGTCGACGTCGGTCACGACGCCTCACCCTTGCGGTACACCTGGCCGTCGGCAGCCGGCATCCGCAGCCGCTGGGACGCGAAGGCGAGCACGAGGAGCGTCGCGACGTACGGCGTCATGGCGGTGAACTCGTTGGGCACGCTCGGCGCCGACAGGAACCAGCCGAGGGCGAGCACACCCATGACGACCATCGGCACGCCCTTGAGCGGCTTGCCCTGACGGCGCCGCACGACCTGCCAGACACCCCACGCGATGAGCGCGACGGCGATCGGCAACAGGTAGGCGCGGACCACGTCACCGCCGCCGCGCAGCTGCACCGCGTCGGTGTAGCCGAAGAGGGCCGCACCGCCGGCGAGCCCGCCCGGGCGCCAGTTGCCGAAGATCATGGCAGCCAGGCCGATGAAGCCTCGACCACCTGTCTGGCCCTCGCGGTAGAGGTTGCTGGCCACGAGGACGAGGAAGCCACCGGCAAGCCCGGCGAGGCCGCCCGAGACGAGGACCGCCGTGAACTTGTAGCGGTAGACGTTGATACCGAGCGTCTCGGCCGCCACCGGCGACTCACCGCACGAGCGCAGCCGCAGGCCGAAGGCCGTGCGCCACAGCACCCACCACGTCACCACGAGCAGCAGCACGGCGATGACCGTCAGGATGTTGAGGTTGGTCGTCAGCGCGCGCAGCACCGCGGCGAGGTCGGACAGGAGCCACCAGTGCTTCTGCTCGAGGGTGAGCAGCGGGTCCGACAGCCCGGGGACCGAGAGGAAGGGCAGCTGCTGCAGCGGCGGGGACTGCGTGGGGCCGCCCCCCGGCAGACCGGTGAAGGTGCGGACGGCGAGGTAGGCGCCGGCCCCGAGACCCAGCAGGTTGATGGCCACACCGGACACGATGTGGTCGACGCCGAAGACGACCGTGGCGAGGGCGTGGACCGCGCCGCCGACGACGCCCGTGAGGATCACACCGAGGATGCCCGCCCACGGCCCGTAGTGGTAGCCGAAGAAGGCACCCCCCCACGTCCCGAGGACCATCATGCCCTCGAGGCCGATGTTGACGACGCCGGCGCGCTCGCTCCAGAGGCCACCCAGGCCGGCGAGGCCGATGGGGACGGCCAGACCGATGGCAGCCATGAGCGCGCCGGACGAGTCGATGTCGTTGGCGCCGGTGATGACGCGGACCGTCGAGAGGACGAGGAGGCCGCCGACGATGATGGCGGCCCAGAACCAGCGGGGTCGCCCGCTGCGCTTGACCACCGGGGCAGCGGCGGGAGCGGTCTCGGTGATGACGGGGGCGCTCATGCCACCGCTCCTTCCGTCGGGGCACCGGCTTGCCGGGCGAGCTCGCTGGCGACGCGACGCTGCTCGAGGGCGACGTTCGCGCGGCGAACGACCTCGTAGGCGATGACGACGGACAGCACGATGACTCCCTGGATGACGAGCACCAGGCGGTCGCTGACCCCGGCGCTGATCTGCAGGCCGTTGCCCTGGGCGTCGAGGTAGGCGAACAGCAGCGCCGCGAAGGCGATGCCGACCGGGTTGTTGCGGCCGAGCAGGGCGATGGCGATGCCGGCGAAGCCCAGGCCTGCCTGGACGGTGTCGCCGTAGACGTAGTCCTGGCCGAAGAGCAGCGGCATGCCGACGAGGCCGGCCGCGGCGCCGGAGATCAGCATCGAGACCAGCACCATCCGCTTGACCTTGACGCCGCTCGCGACGGCCGCCGACTCGGACCGGCCGGTGGTGCGCAGGTCGAAGCCGAACCGGGTCTTGTTGATGATGAACCAGTAGAGGACACCGATGAGGATCGCGAGCAGCACGAGGCCGTAGACCTTGCTCGGGGTCGCGATGATGCCGTCGAGCGAGATGCCGGGGACGCGGGAGTCCGCCGGCAGCGGCTTGGTGTTCGTCGCATTGCTGCCCTGGACCTTCTCGGCCGTCTTGCCGAGCAGGAAGGCGACGAGCAAGGTCGCGATCGCGTTGAGCATGATCGTGGAGATGACCTCGGAGACGCCGCGCGTCACCTTGAGCACGCCGGCGATGCCGGCCCAGACGGCGCCCGAGGCCATGGCGACGATGATCGCCACGAGGATGTTGAGCCAGCCGGGCAGGTAGCCCTGGCCGGCGAAGAGCGCCGCCGCGAACGAGGCGACGCGGTACTGGCCGTCGACGCCGATGTTGAACAGGTTCATCCGGAAGCCGATGGCCACGGCGATCGCCGAGAGGTAGTAGACCGACGCGGCGTTGATGATCGCGACGACCTGGCGGGGCAGCGGGGCCTTGAACAGCTGGGCCCACACCGCACCGACGGGGTCGCCCGCGACGTACAGGATGATGCTCGTCACGACGACCGCCACGACGATCGACAGGAGCGGCGCCGCGATCGCCATGAGGATGCGGCGGACGTCCAGGCGGGCGGTCATCGGGTCTCCCCCTCGTCGTGGGTACCGGCATCGGGCGCGTCGGTGGACGCGTCGCGCACGGGCGCGGCGGGTGCGTCGGGGGCTGTGTCGATGGC
>JAEXXY010000177.1 GCA_023451855.1 Actinomycetes bacterium | reverse complement strand
GCCTCGCTCGGCGGGCCCGTCCTGCGCACGGTGGCGGCGACGCCGCTCGTCGTCGTCGGTGCCGACTGGCTGGGCCAGCTCGTCCTCGTCGCGCTGGCGGACCCGGCGCGTCCGCGACCCCTGACCTGGCTGCCGCCGACGCTCGCGGTGCTGACCGGCATCGGCGTCGGGGTCCTGCTCGCCGTCCTCGGGGTCCGCCCGCGCTGGCGACTGGTCGGCTGGGTGCTGGCCCTCGCCCTTCTCATCCTGACGCCCGCGGCGCTGACCGCTACCCGCTACGTGCTGGAGTCGCTGCGCGGGACCGCGGTCCGCGGCTCCGAGCTGGCCGAACTCGCGCACGCCGGGCTGGAGGTGCTCCGGCTCTCGCTCGGCTCGGCGGCCACCGCGGTCGGGCCCGCGACCCCGACGACGACCGCGCTCGTCGCCGTGGTGGTCGGGGCGCTCGGAACGGTGCTCCTCCGACGCGTCAGGGGATGACCGACTGAACGACCCGCTCGACCTCGATCGGCAGGGAGTCGTTGGCGTCGATCGGGTGCTTGCACGACGAAGCCGATCCCGACATGCCGGCGTAGGACCACGCGTATGCCACCGAGGTGCCGTCGTGGTCGGCGGCACAGTCGGGGACGCCCGTCGCCCGTTGCAGCTGGGTGACGCGCACCGCGTTCGTCAGGGCGACGACCCGCTGCCCCGACAGCGTGCCCGTCGTGGTCCTGCCATCGGAGGTGAAGACCCAGCTGCCGTTGGCGGTGACCACGAACGTGCTGCCGCAGGGGCCGCCGGCGCACATCCCGCCCCAGGTCCGGCGCTCCACGCGGAAGTCGCCGGGCACCCACGCGGTCGGGGTGGCCGGCCCCGCATCGCCCGCGACCATGCCGTAGCCGGTGGTGACGAAGCCGGTCGTGCCGGGCGGCGACGAGGCTTGGGGTGCAAGCGTGCTCCCGCACCCGCCGAGCAGTGCCGCACCGAACGATGCGGCCAGTGTGCAGCGCAGCCATCGCGCCCGTACCCGTGATGACGAACCCGCTCCACCCATCAGCTCCCCCTGTGCCGTCGCGTACTGCGTCTGCAGATGGTGACACCGGCGAGGTGCGAAACGGTCCGGAACCGCGACAGGTCGCCACCGGGCGGGCACGCGGAGGCTGGGGAGCGCGCAGCCCGGGCGCGGTCGGGCCCGGGCTGCGCGTGGCGACTCAGATGTCGCGGAAGACCTCGATCGTCGCGCCGAGGCGGTTGAGGCGCTCGGCGAGGTCCTCGTAGCCGCGGTTGATGACGTAGACGTTGCGCAGCACCGACGTGCCCGGGGCCGCCAGCATCGCGAGGAGGATGACGACGCCCGGCCGCAGTGCCGGCGGGCACACGACCTCGGCCGCACGCCAGCGCGTCGGGCCCTCGACGATGACGCGGTGCGGGTCGAGCAGCTGGACGCGGCCGCCGACCTTGGTCAGCTCGGTCAGGTAGATCGCCCGGTTCTCGTAGACCCAGTCGTGGATCATCGTGCTGCCCTCGGCGACGGCCCCGATGAGCGCGAAGAAGGGCAGGTTGTCGATGTTGAGGCCGGGGAACGGCATCGGGTGGATCTTGTCGGTCGGGGCCTTGAGCGGCCCGGGGATCGTCGTGAGGTCGACGAGGCGCGTCTTGCCGTTGGCCGACACGTACTCGGACGTGAGGTTGTACTTCATCCCCATGCCCTCGAGCGTCGCGAGCTCGATCTCGATGAACTCGATCGGGACGCGGCGGATCGTGATCGAGGAGTCGGTGACGACCGCCGCCGCGATGAGGCTCATCGCCTCGATCGGGTCCTCGCTCGGCGAGTACTCGACGTCGACGTCGATCGTCGCGCGGCCGTGGACGGTGAGCGTCGTGGTGCCGATGCCCTCGATGCGCACGCCGAGCTTCTCGAGGAAGAAGCAGAGGTCCTGGACCATGTAGTTCGACGACGCGTTGCGGATGATGGTCTCGCCCTCGTACCGCGCCGCGGCCATGAGGACGTTCTCGGTCACGGTGTCGCCCCGCTCGGTGAGCACGATGGCTCGGCCCGGGTTGACCGAGCGGTCGCTGCGGGCCTCGTAGAAGCCGTGGGTCGCGGTGACCTCGAGCCCGAACTGGCGCAGCGCGCTCAGGTGCGGCTCGACGGTGCGGGTGCCGAGGTCGCAGCCGCCGGCGTAGGGCAGGCGGAAGCCCTCGTGCTCGTGCAGCAGCGGGCCGAGGAACATGATGACCGTGCGCGTGCGGCGGGCGGCCGCGACGTCGATGCCGTCGAGGTCGAGGCGGGCCGGGGGCACGATCTCGAGGTCGTTGCTGTCGGGCAGCCAGCGGGTGCGCACACCGATGGAGGAGAGCACCTCGAGGATGCGGTTGACCTCTTCGATGCGGGCGAGGTTGCGCAGGGTCGTGCGGCCGCGGTTGAGCAGCGAGGCGCACAGGAGCGCGACGGCGGCGTTCTTGCTCGTCTTGACGTCGATCTCGCCGGACAGCTTCTGGCCGCCCACGATGCGCAGGTGCTGCGGGCCCGAGTGGCCGAGGGACACGAACTCGGAGTCGAGCGCGTCACCGATCTTGGCGAGGGTGTCCAGGCTGAGGTTCTGGCGGCCCTGCTCGATGCGCGCGACGGCGCTCTGCGAGGTGCCGAGGAGCTCGGCGAGCTCTGACTGTGTCATCCCCTTGTGGCGTCGGGCGTCGCGGATGAGTCCGCCGATCCGGGTCAGGTAGGTCTGGGTCACGAGCGGCGACTCTAACTCATATATGAGATAGATGCACACAGGCGCGCCGCCCTCGGCGAGGGCTGACGCGGAATCGGGGCGAATGGTATACCCCGGGGCGGGCACGCGG